>JAKUSA010000041.1:0-9061 GCA_022449565.1 Acidimicrobiales bacterium
GCCTGACCCGGTCGTCACCCCGGCTTCCATCGGAGGCCGGTCGCCTTCCCGGCCGGAGCCGAGCGGCCGCTAGCGTCGACCATGATGGTTCCTCCCAATCCGCACCTGGTTGCCCGGATGCAGGGCCACCGCCTGTCGATCTTCGCTGAGATGTCGATGCTGGCCGCCGAGACGGGGGCTATCAACCTCGGGCAGGGCTTCCCGGACACCGACGGTCCGACCGAGGTGCTCGACGCCGCGGTGGCAGCCATCAGGGCCGGGCACAACCAGTACCCGCCGGACCGCGGCATCCCTGAACTGCGTCGGGCCGTGGCCGAACACCAGGACCGGTTCTACGGCCAGGAGGTGGACCCGGACGACGTGATGGTGTCGACGGGGGCCTCGGAGGCCATCGGCGCGGCGATCATGGCGCTGGTGTCCGAGGGCCAGGAGGTGGTGGTCTTCGAGCCCTACTTCGACCTGTACGCCGCGGTCATAGCCCTGGCCGGCGGAGTACGACGGGCCGTCACCCTCCGGGCGCCCGACTACTCCTTCGACGAGGCCCAGCTGGCTGCGGCCATCGGCCCGGAGACCCGGCTCATTCTGCTCAACACGCCACACAACCCGACGGGCAAGGTCTTCTCCCTGGAGGAGTTGGGGGTGATAGCCCGGTTGGCCGTCCAGCACGACCTGCTGGTCGTGACCGACGAGGTCTACGAGCACATGACCTACGACGGTACGCAGCACGTTCCCATCGCCACCCTGCCCGGGATGGCGGAGCGCACGGTGACGATCTCGTCCGCCGGCAAGTCGTTCGGCCTGACCGGGTGGAAGGTGGGCTGGGCCCACGGCCCGACCGACCTGGTCGGAGCCGTCCACACCGTCAAGCAGCACCTGTCGTTCACCAGCGGTGCGCCGTTCCAGCGGGCAATGGTCACCGCGCTGAACCTGGGCGACGACTACTTCGAGGGCCTGGCTGCCGACCTGTGTGCCAAGCGGGACCTGGTAGCAGTCGGGCTGACCGCCGCGGGCCTCGAGGTGTACGACGCGCCGGGCACCTACTACCTGACCGCCGACGTCCGGCGTCTGGGCTACGACGACGGCATGGACTTCTGCCGGGAGCTTCCGGGTCGGTGTGGCGTGGTAGCCGTGCCCAACCGGGTCTTCTACGACGACGAGGAGGCCGGCCGGTCCATCGTCCGGTTCGCCTACCCCAAGCGCTTCGAGGTGCTCCACGAGGCCATGGACCGCCTGGCGCGTCTGGCAGCCTGAGGCCATGAGGATCGCGGCGCTGCAGCACGACATCGTCTGGGAGGACGCCGCGGCCACATGTGCCCGCCTGGTCCCGATGATCGCCGAGGCGGCCGCCGACGGTGCCGGCCTCATCGTCCTGACCGAGATGTTCGGTCCCGGCTTCTCACTGGCCGCCGACCGGATCTCCGAGCCTCCGGGCGGCCCGACCGAGCAGTTCCTGGTCGACCGGGCGGCCTCCAACGGCGTCTGGATTGGCGGCTCGATCCCGACCCGGGACCGCGACGACGCACACCCGGTGAACCGCTTCCTGCTGGTCGGCCCTGACGGCACCCGCCACCACTACGACAAGCTGCACCCGTTTACGTTCGCCGACGAGCACGAGCACTACCGGGCCGGCGACGAGCCGGTGACGGTTGACATCGGTGGACTGCGGGTCTCGCTGTTCGTCTGCTACGACCTCCGGTTCGCCAATGCCTTCTGGGAACGTGCCACCGGGACCGACCTCTACCTGGTGGTCGCCAACTGGCCGGAGAGCCGCCGTCACCATTGGCGTACCCTGCTGCGGGCTCGGGCCATCGAGAACCAGGCCTGGGTGGTCGGGGTTAATCGGGTGGGGGAGGGCGACGGGCTCACCTACGTCGGCGACACAGTAATCGTCGACCCGCTCGGCGAGCCGGTCGCCGAGGCCACCGAGGGAACCGAGGAGGTTATCGTCGCCGACGTTGACCCGGCCCGCGTGGCCGAGGTGCGGGCTGCCTTCCCGTTCCTGGCCGACCGTCGTCGCTGATGGATGTCCCCGCCGCTCTGGCCCGATCCCGGGCGCTTGTCGAACCGGCGCTAGTCACCGCGGTTGAAGAGTTGGCCGACGTGCTACTCCCGGCCATCCGCTACCACTTTGGTTGGGCCGACCCGGACGGCGCCCCGGCCGAAGTGGACACCGGCAAGCGACTCCGACCGGCCCTGGCCGTGCTGTCGGCCGAGGCCGTCGGGGCTGAGGTTTCGGTCGCTCTACCGGGAGCGCTGGCTGTCGAACTGGTCCACAACTTCTCGCTGGTCCACGACGATGTTGTCGATGGCGACACCGAGCGCCGGCACCGGCTTACTGTGTGGGCGGCCTTCGGCACCGACGAGGCGCTCATTGCCGGCGACGCCCTCCATACCCTGGCCTTCCAGATTCTCTTGGCCGAGGCCGACCCGCCTCGAGTGACCGCGGCCCGTCGTCTGGTGAGCGCCACCATGGCGATGATCGCCGGTCAAGCCGCCGATATGGCCCTCGACGACCAGTCGGTGGTCACCCTCGAGGACTGCCTGGCCATGGAGGCGGCCAAGACCGGAGCCCTGCTGGGCTACGCGGCGTCGGTAGGCGCCGTGTTGGCCGATGCCGACCCGGCGACCGTCGACGCCCTCGATTCCTACGGGCGCCAACTGGGTCTGGCCTATCAGGCGGTCGACGACGTGCTCGGTATCTGGGGCGAGCCCGAGGTCACCGGCAAGCCCGCCGGCAACGACCTGCGGCAACGTAAGAAGTCGATGCCGGTGGCCGTTGTGCTCTCCGCCGGCGGTACGGCGGCCGCCGACCTGGATGCCGTCTACGGGCGTCGGGGTGCCCTCGACGACGACGAGGTAGCCCGAGCCGCCGCCATCATCGAGTCGGCAGGCGGCCGGGAAGCCACCCTGGCCGAGGCCGGCCGGCGACTCGAGGCGGCCCTGGTCTCCCTTGAGGGGGTGGAGCTCGACTCCCGGGCCCTAAGAGAACTGGAGGAGGTGGCCCGTTTCGTCGTCGAACGCGATGCCTGACCGGTCCGTGCCCGTCCGGTCTATTCCGGTCGGGGCGGCTCAACTTCGTCCTATAGCCGGCGGATGGCCCCTAGACGGACCACCGCCCGCCCCTCCCTGCGGGAGGCGGCCAGGTCTACCGAACCTTCTAGAACCCACTCGTCGAACCCCTCCGGATCGGCGATCCCCTGAATGACCGGCCAGGACGACCCGTCCGACTCCTCCACCCGGAAGTAGGCCGGACCCCGGGCCCGGGCGTCGGTGGGGAGATCCAGATGGTCGTCGAAGTAGGGGGCGATGGCCTCGGCCAGGGCCTCCGGTGTCCACGGTCGATCGCCTACGGCCGGAACTCCGGCCAGAGTGGCCAGGTCGTCGGTGCGCCGTCGGGCCAGTAGCTGCACCCAGCGGAACGTCTCGTTACGCACCATCACGCGAAATGCTCGGGCATGGGCCGTCACGTCGGGCCGCCCCGGTTCCCGGTCGGGTTCCGGTCTCTCACCGCTGCCAAAGGCCGTCTCCGGGTTGCGGAGGATGTCCCACTCATCGAGGAGGCTCGAGTCGATCTGGCGGACTGTCTCGCCCAGCCAGGCCTCCAGGTCGTGGAGGGCCGCGGTCTTGGCCGCCTCAGGAACGGTTTGGACCAGCGCCTTGTAAGCCTCGGTCAAGTAGCGCAGCACCACCCCCTCGGAGCGCTTCAGACCGTGGAATTCCACGTACTGGCGGAAGTCGAAGCCGGTCTCGAAGAGTTCCCGGGCCACCGACTTTGGGCGCACCACTTCGTCGCCCACCCAGGGGTGGTGGGCCCGGAACACCTCGAAGGTGCCGTGCAGAAAATCGGCTAGCGGCCTGGGTGGCTCCACCTCGGCGAGGCGCTCCAGGCGCTCCTCATACTCGACGCCCTCCATCTTCAGGCGGTCCACCAACTCGGAGCGCAGCCGGTCCAGCTGCGCGGCGACGATCACCCCCGGGTCGGCGAGCACTGCCTCGAGGACGGACAGCACGTCGAGGGCGTGCTCTGTGTCGTCCCGCTCCGTCCCTGGTTTCGGGGCACCGACGGTCGGGGCGACGGTCAAGTCGGGGATCACTTCCAGGGCGTAGAGCGAGAGAGGTTGGTGAAGGGCGAACTCGTCCTGGAGGTCCACTCCGACCCGCACCCACCGGCCATCGGCGTCCGGCTCGTCCAACTCCTCCACGATCCCAGCGTCACGCAGCGACCTATATATGCCAACGGCCCGGCGGATGTGGCCCCGCTGGCGCTTTCGGGGTTCGTGGTTGTCGACCAGTAGTCGCCGCAGGTCGGCCCGGCCGTCGCCGGAACGAGACAGGACGTTAAGCACCATCTGGTGGCTGACTTCGAAGCTGGATTCCAGGGGTTCCGGGACCCCGGCCACTAGGCGGTCGAAGGTCTCCACGTTCCAGTGGGCGTATCCGCGCTCCGGCGGCTTCCTCTTCACGATCTTCTTTCTTCGCGACGGGTCGGCGGCCGCCTTGGCCTCGGCCCGCCGGTTCTCGATCCAATGCGCCGGGGCCTGGACCCATACGTACCCGCGGTCGTCGAACCCCCGTCGTCCGGCCCGCCCGGCGATCTGGTCGAACTCCCGCACGGTCAGGACCCGGGTGTCGGATCCGTCGTACTTACACAACTGTGTAAACAGCACGGTGCGGATTGGCACGTTTACCCCAACACCGAGGGTGTCGGTCCCACAGATCATCTTCAGGAGGCCCCGCTGGGCGAGCTTTTCGACCAGGCGTCGGTAGCGGGGGAGCATCCCGGCGTGGTGGAGGCCGATGCCGTGACCAATGAACCGGCGGAGGTCCTTGCCGATAGGGGTGTCGAACCTGAAGCCCTCCAGATCGTTACGCAGGGCCCCCTTCTCGGCCTTGGTCAGCACGTCGAGGCTGCACAGGTCCTGGGCCTTGTCGGCGGCCGCCTTCTGGGTGAAGTGCACTATGTACACCGGGGCCCGATCCTGCTCGACCAGGTCGGTGATCGACTCGTGCAGAGGGGTCTCCCGGTAGGCGAACTCGAGGGGAACCGGCCGTTCGGCGTCCGCCACCACCCCCACCCTCCGACCGGTACGGGCTTCGAGGTCTTCGGCGAAGCCCTTGGTAGGTCCGAGGGTGGCCGACATGAGTAGGAACTGGGCATCGGTCAACTCCAGGAGCGGCACCTGCCACGCCCAGCCACGCTGCGGGTCGCCGTAGAAGTGGAACTCGTCGGCCACCACCAGGCTCGCGTCGCAGGCCCGGCCCTCCCGTAGTGTCCGGTGGGCAAGAATCTCCGCCGTACAGCAGATGATCGGAGCTCCGGGGTTGACCGCGGCATCGCCGGTGACCATCCCGACCTTGTCGGCTCCGAAATCGGCCACCAGGGTGAAGAACTTCTCGCTGACCAGTGCCTTGATAGGTGCCGTGTAGACGCTGCGCCGCCCGGCGGCCAAGGCCGCAGCATGCCCGGCGGTAGCCACCAGCGACTTACCGGAACCGGTCGGAGTGGCCAGGATCACGTGGTTGCCGGCCAGTAGTTCGAGGATCGCCTCCTCCTGGGCCGGGTAAAGGTCCAGACCCCGATCGGCGGACCAACCGACGAAGACGTCCAGCAGGTCGTCGGGTCCGGCCCCGGCCGGCAGGCGGTCGGTAAGGGTGTCGTTCACCGGACGGGCCTTAACAGCGCGGCCCGCTCAGCCTCCACGGCCGAGTGGGCCCAGCAGTCGGGCAGGTGATCGTTGACCATCCCCACGGCCTGCATGAAGGCGTAGATGGTGGTCGGCCCAACGAACGACCAGGCGCGCTTTTTTAGGTCGCGACTGAGGGCGGCCGAGGCCGGCGTGGAAGCGGGGATCGATCCGTCGATCTCCCGCACCGACTGGTCGGGTTCCCACGACCACAGCCAGGTGGCCAACGACCCGAACTGCTCGGCCAACTCGAGGCAGCGCGCGGCATTGTTGATTGTCGACTCGATCTTCCCCCGGTGGCGAATGATCCCGGCGTCGCCCAGAAGGAGTTCGACCTCGGTCTCGCCATATTGGGCCACCGCGGCCGGGTCGAAGCCCGCAAAAACCTCCCGAAACCGGTCCCGCTTCCGCAAGACGGTCAGCCATGACAGCCCCGCCTGGAAGCCCTCCAGGCACAACCTCTCGAACAGGGCCGCCTCCTCGACTACCGGTCGACCCCACTCGTTGTCGTGGTAGGCCCGGTAGTCGTCGTGGGGGCCGGCCCACGGGCACCGCACCACCCCGTGGTGGTCGCTTCGTTCCTGTTCCACCGGATCCCCGTCCCGTCCTAGGCGACACTACGCTCCGGCCTCTGTGAGAGTCGCGTCACGGATCGGGAGGTAACCGTGCTCATCATCACCGGACACATCGCTATGGACCCCGACAAGGTCGACGAGGCCACCCCGCACCTGGTGGCCCTCATGGAGGCCACCAGGGCCGAGGAGGGTTGTGTCGACTATGTCCTCAGCCCCGACCCGTCACGGCCCGGGGTGGTGTGTATCTCCGAGCGGTGGGAGACCCAGGAGGCCCTCAACTCTCATATGAAGGCACCACACATGGCCGAGTTCCAGTCGAAGGTCGCCGGGTTCGGGGTGACAGGGATGTCGGTTACCAGCTATGAGGCAGCATCCGAGACGAAGCTGATCTGACCGACGCCTGTTAACCGGTCCGGCTCAGATCGGGACGTCGGCCCCGACGGGGATTCCGTCGACCACCTGGTCGAGGTACTCGGACAGCCCCCAGCCGACCTTCCCGTCGCAGCGGTACTCGGTTAGCCCCTCGGTGATCCGGGTTAGGAGATCCTCGCCCTCGGGGGTGGTACGTCGGTTCCGCAGGGGGATCAGCGACACCACGTCTCCGGTCACCTCGTAGGTGCGCTCGTCGGTCGAAACCGTTGCCCTCAGCGCTGTCTGGTACCAGTCGTCGTCCCAGTCCGACTCGACGGACACTTGGCGGATGAGGTGGTAGTCGTCGCCGTGCAGGACCATGCCGCCCCCGGCTGCCGTCACCCCGTCGGCGCTGATCAGCGAGATCATCATGGCGAAGTCCTCGCCGAAGGCCATGGGCAGCCACCGATACCAGGCGATGGCCTGCCAGTAGCGGGGACCCCACGACTTGTCCCGGAGCCCTAGCCCGTCGACGTCGAACCGCTCACCGTCCACCTCGACGGTGCCCACGGCGGCCACGTGCTGCTCGTAGTGGGCCTTGGAAAAGGACCGCTCGGCGTCCCGGTCCGGCTCCTCACCGGTCTCGGCGTCGACAGTCCGACCGCCGAACATGGGAGCAATGCCTCGGTAGGTCAGGTCCACGGTGCAGGGCACCGACGGGTTCTCGGTGAAGGCCCGCTTCGGGTCGGCCATCCGACCGGGCTCATCGAGCAGGCAAAGGTTGCCGTCGTAGCGGACGCGTAGCCTCTCGAACGGCTCCTCGACCTCGAAGCTCAGGCCACCCGCGTCGAACACCTCATTGGTGGAGATCCTCGGCCGCTGGTACATGAACCCCACCCGGCCGTCGGGCAGGTACACGCAGCACGACATCTCGGCGTAACCCTCGTTGACCCGGTTGCCAAGCCGAAACCAAGCGCCGAGACGACTGTGGTGGTCGACCACGTTGAAATACATCGACTCGTTGTAGTTGGGGACCGGGTCCGGTCGGTGGTTGTACTCGTCCTCCGGTTCCAGGACGAGCCTGACGGGTCGCTGTTCGTCGGCCACCTCCGGAGTCTGGCAGGCCAGACGACCGGCCGACCGACCAGGCTTCGATCCCGGGCACCGACGGGGTGTAGGTTCCGCCGCCATGGACATAACCGCAGTGGCCAGCGTGACCGAAATCGTCCTCAACGGTGCCGCCGAGAAGGGCGACGCCGACATGATCGTCATCGGCGAGGACCGAATCTCGTGGAACGAGATGCTGGAACGATCGGGCAAAGTGGCCAACGCCCTGACCGCCGAAGGGGTCGGACCCCACGACCGGGTGGCCTTCATCGACAAGAACTCGGTCGAGTACTTCGAACTGGCCTTCGGGGCGGCGTTCCTGAATGCTGTCGAGGTCGCAGTCAACTGGCGCCTCGCCCCGCCCGAGATGGCCGGCATCGTCAACGACTCCAAGGCCAAGGTCCTGGTGATCCACGAGGAGTTCGCCGAGCACCTAGCCGCCATGGAAGGCGACCTCACTCACACGACCCGGATCGTGGTCATCGGCTCCTCCGACGAGCACGTCTCATACGCGGCGTGGCGGGATGCTCAGGACTCAGCGTGCGACCCTGTGGCGCCGGCCGGTGACGACGTGGCTATGCAGCTCTACACCTCGGGGACCACCGGACTGCCCAAGGGCGCACAACTCACCAACGACAACTTCCGTGCCGTATTCCAGAACGTCGACTGGTTCATGGACGACTCCAGCCGCAACTTGGCCGTCATGCCCCTCTTCCACATCGCTGGGGGTGGTTGGGCGCTCTACGGGATGGGCTGCGGTGCGACGACGCTCATGACCCGGGAACTGGACCCAGCGGCCATTCTCCGGCTCATCGAGGCGGAGTCAATCACCCACGCCCTGTTCGTGCCGGCCGTCCTCCAGTTTTTCCTGATGGTGCCCAGCGACGGCATCGACCTCTCGTCCATGGAGTGGATCGTCTACGGGGCCTCCCCGATCACCCAGGATGTGCTCGTCAAGTCGATGGAGCAGTTCGATTGCGGCTACCTCCAGGTCTACGGGCTGACAGAGACCACCGGTGGGGTCACCCAGTTGGACTTCGAGGACCACGACCCAGGCGGCCCCCGGGAGCACCTCCTCCGCTCGGCCGGCAAGGTCATCCGCGGCGTGGAACTGCGAATTGTTGATCCAGACACCGGTGAGGACATGCCGGATGGCCAGGTCGGCGAGGTGTGGATCCGCTCCGCCCAGGTCATGAAGGGCTACTGGAACCAACCGGAGGCCACCGCCGAGTCCATCGACGAGGACGGTTGGTTCCGTTCGGGCGACGCCGGCTACCTGGAAGACGGCTTTATGTTCATCCACGACCGGGTCAAGGACATGATCGTCTCCGGCGGGGAGAACGT
>JAKUSA010000041.1:9161-13016 GCA_022449565.1 Acidimicrobiales bacterium
GAGGTCGGCAAAGCCTTCGTGGTACCGGCCGGCGACACGGCCCCCTCCGCGGAAGAAGTCATCGCCTTCGCCCGGGAGCGCTTGGCCGGATTCAAGTGTCCGGCGAGCGTTGAGTTCGTGGAGGCCATCCCCCGCAACCCGGCGGGCAAAATCCTCAAACGGGAGTTGCGGGACCCCTACTGGGAGGGTCGGGACCGCCAGGTCTAACCAGGTCCAGTACCGGTCGGCCCGACAAGCAAAGCCACTAGGCGCTCTGACTAGGGTCCTCGCCCATGGACACCAACATGGACGGAAAGGTCGCCATAGTCACCGGCGGCTCACGGGGGATCGGCAAAGCCATCGCCGCTTCGCTGGCCGAGGCCGGGGCGAGGGTGATGATCACCAGCCGTAAGGCCGACGTGTGCGAGGCGGCGGTCGCCGAACTCAGCGACCAGACCGGCGGAGACCTGGCCTTTGAGGCAGGGCACGCCGGACGCCAGGAGGACATCCAGCGGGTGGTCGACACCACCCTGGCCACCTTCGGGGGCGTCGACGTGCTAGTCAACAACGCGGCCACCAACCCCTACGCGGGGCCGACGATCGACGTGGACGTGCCTCGCTGGGAGAAGACCTTCGAGGTGAACGTGACCGGGCCTCTCATGTGGACCCAGGCCTGCTGGCGGGCCTGGATGTCCGAACACGGCGGTGGAGTGATCAACATCTCGTCGGTGGGCGGCCTGTCCACCAACCCGATCCTCGGCCCCTACGACATCACCAAGGCGGCGCTCATCCACCTGACCAAGCAGCTGGCCGCAGAACTGGGGCCCGGAGTCCGAGTCAACGCCATCGCCCCGGGGCTCATCAAGACCGACTTCGCCCGGGCCCTGTGGGAGGGAGGCCAGGGCGAGGTGGTGGCCAAGGCCTATCCACTCAAGCGCCTCGGGGAGCCCGAGGACATCGCGGCGGCCGCCCTGTATTTGGCCAGCGAGGCTTCCGGCTGGGTAACCGGCATGACCATGATCGTCGACGGCGGTGGGCTCATCGGCTTCTCCAAGATCGCCTGAGTAAACAATGACCATGGAACTGGTCATGGTCGGGACGGGCAGCCCCCTCCCGGACCCGCTCCGGGCCGGCCCGTCCCAGGTGGTCCTGGTCGACGGACGGGCTTTCCTGGTGGACTGTGGTCGAGGAGCCCTGATGCGACTAGCCGGCGCGGGCATCAGCCCAGCGATGATCGACCGCCTACTGCTCACCCACCTGCACAGTGACCACGTCACCGACGTCAACGACCTGATCACCACCCGGTGGATCACCGGGTTTCCCGCTGCCCCGCTGCCCGTCGTAGGCCCGATCGGTACCGAGAGGTTCGTGGAGGCCACCCTGGCCATGCTGGCTCTCGACATCGGCTACCGCATCGACCACCACGATGATCTGGAAGAGCCTCCACGAGTGGAGGTCGAGGAGGCCGACGACGGCCTGGTGCTCGACGACGGGGAGGTGCGGATCACCGTGGCGCCGACGGACCACCGGCCGGTGCATCCCACTGTCGGTTACCGGATCAACGCCGGCGGACGGTCGGTAGTGCTGGCCGGCGACACGGTGCCCTGCGAGGGCCTTGACCGGCTGTGCGACGGCGCCGACGTGTACGTCCAGACCACGATCCGCGATGACCTAATTGGTCAACTGGGTGTCCAACGGATCCTCGAGGTCCGCAACTACCACTCCACGGTGGCCGATGCGGCCCAGACCGCGGCGCGGGCAGGGGTAGGCACCCTGGTGCTCACCCACTGCGTGCCCGCTCCGCTTCCGAGCCAGGTGGACGAGTGGATCTCCATGGCCGCCGAGCACTTCGACGGTGAGGTGCTCCTCCCGGCCGACCTGGATCGTGTCCCGGTCGGCTAGACGCGGAACGGCCGCCCCGGTCAGACGTCCAGTTGGACGGCGAGGGACTCGCAGGAGTCGATGAACTCCTCGACCATTTCCATGACCACCTGACCGGCGGGCCGGGACCGGCTCATCGACCCGACGATCTGACCCACGAAGTAGGTGGCCAACTGCTCGGCGCCCGAACCGGCCCGGTGGGCAGCCCGGTTGATCCGGGCCTGCGAGCCGTCGGTGAGGATCGGCTGGAGAGGCATGCCCAGCGGGTCCGGGGTGTCGTCCCGGTCCCACTCGTCGGTCCAGGCGCTGCGCAGCATCCGAGCTGGTTTGCCGGTCAGCGACCGTGACCGGAGGGTGTCACCGGATCCGGCGGAGAGCATCTTGTCCTTGACCACCGGGTGGGTCTCGGCTTCCTCAGTTGTCAGCCACACCGAGCCACACCACACACCGGCCGCGCCCAGCGCCATAGCGGCCGCCATCTGGCGACCCCGCCCGATCCCTCCGGCTCCGAGTACCGGCACCGGGGCCACCGCATCGACGATCTCGGGGATCAGGACCATGGAGGCGATCTCGCCCGTATGGCCCCCCGCCTCGTAGCCCTGGGCGACGATCAAGTCCACGCCAGCGTTCACGTGCCGCTCGGCATGGGTCCGGGCGCCGGCCAGGGCGGCCACTGGCACGCTCGCCTCGTGGCAGCGGTTGATCATCTCGGCCGGTGGGGGGCCCAACGCGTTAGCCATAAGAGCCGGCCGGTGGGCCAGGGCGATGTCGATCTGGCGGGATGCCCGGTTGGCCGAGAACGGCGCGTCGGCCGAGCCGCCGGTCAACCCGCCGAGCGGCTGCTGGTCGACGGCCTCGTCGGCAGGGACGTCGTAGCGATCAAGCAGTTCGTCAAGGAACTCCCGGTGCTCGTCGGGGATCATGGCCACAATGTCGACCATCTTCAGCCCGCCCTCACCGTCGCCGGCGTACCGGGCCGGGACGATCAGGTCGATCCCGTAGGGGCGGTCGCCGACCTCGTCTTCGATCCAGTTCAGGTCCACCTCGAGGGCCTCGTCGCTATGGCCTACAGCCCCGAGGACGCCCAGGCCGCCGGCTCGGGAGACGGCGGCCACCACATCGCGGCAGTGGCTGAAGGCCAGGATCGGGAACTCGATACCGAACATGTCGGTGACCGGGGTCTTCATCTCGGTGCTCCTCGTCAGACGCGTACGGTGCCGTCGGGCGCCAACTCGGCTGGTTGGCCTGCGTGTTCGCTAACCATCATCGCGCTGAGCAGGTCCGGGTCGGTGGTCCGGCCCCAGGTTCGGGCATCGCCTGGGGTGCGCAGGGCAACCAGTGCCCATTCAGGTGAACCGGCCCGGTCATGGATCACCGAGTAGGCCTCCACAGTGGCCGAGCCGACGTGCTGGTGGTCGGCGGCCCGGGTGGGTTCGGCGTCCACCGGCTCCTGGGGATGGCCGGAGCGGAACCGACCGGCTGGCGGGGGTTCATTGCCGTAGACGGCCATGGCGTGGCTGGTTACGTAGCCGCCGTTGGCGTGGATGAGGCCTCGACCAGGCTCGTCGCGTAGCCGGTGGACCATGGCGGCTAAGGCCTGGCCGCTGTAGTTGTTGATCGGAGCACCTGCGAAGGTCAAGCCGCCAGTCACGGTAAGCGAACGATCGGTGTCAAGGCCCAGTTCGGACGCGCTGACCTGCACCGACGACGGGAAGCAGGAGTAGAGATCGACATGGGTGAGGTCATCGACACTGGTGTGGGCTAATTCCAGGCAGCACCGGCCGGCGTGACGGATCCCCGGTGATCGGTGCAGTTCATGGCGGTTGGTGAGACGTGCCGTGTCAGTAGACAGTGTCCCTGCGTGGATGAAAATCCACTGGTCGATGGGCACCCCGAGTTCGCGTGCCCGTCCAGCCGAGCAGATGATCACCGCTGATGCCTGGTCAACGTTGTTGTTGGCGTTCATGGCCACCGTGTAGGGGAACCCCACCATCC
>JAKUSA010000042.1 GCA_022449565.1 Acidimicrobiales bacterium
CACGCAGGAGCTGGTTGACGCCACCGACTACCCCGACTTCAACATCGGTGAGGTCAACCGGATGTTCAAGCAGTGGAAGGCCGACAAGAACGCCGACATCATGAACTACCGCGACAAGGGCTTCCAGTCGACGCTCACCGGCACGATGGCACCCGTCCACCACACCCCGTGGATGGAGGCGATGGACGACTCCATGGCGACCTACCTGCTCGATGAGGCGCCGGAGGGCGGCGGCTGAGCGGACGGGACCCGGACGCGACGGTGGCCGGGTGCGGGTCCGACCACCGGTCGACGTTCGATCGGCCCCGTAGGGCCGCTGCGGTCTAACTCCAGGGGTACGGCGAGTTGCTCACCGGGTGCAGCCGGCCCTCGGCGTAGCGGGAATAGCGGAACGGCTCTAGCAGTGCCTGGGTCTCGCCGACTAGTTCCTTTGCCACCAGGGCACCCACGCCGATCATCTTGAACCCGTGGTTCGAGTCTGCGACCACGTAGACGTTCTCGCGGAAGGTGTCGAACACTGGGAAGTTGTCGGGGGTGAAGGCCCCGATGCCACCCGATGGGGCGTGGCTCATCAGGCTGGCCTTACCCTCAAAACGCTCCTGGCAGTGAGACAGCGCAGCCGCCCACACCTGGCGGAAGTCCGTGCCGACCACGAAGTCGGGGCTGGCCGGACCGTACGGGTCGATCGCCACGTCACGCCAGGGGCGCTTCACCGGATACGGCATGTAGCCGCCCTGCACGCCGCCAAAGTTGAAGTCGGGCTTGTAGTAAACGCCCCACTTGCCATCGACGAGCAGGTTGTTGTCCTCGTCGTACAGCGGCACATCGGCGTCGACGTGAACGACTGGTGGCATGTTTCCCTCGTTGTTCATGAGGTAGCCGGGATCGACGTCCAGGGTGCCCTCCTGGAGGGCCCAAAACTCCCAGGTTGGGAACTCGAAGATCTCGCCTTCCAAGACAATCTTGGTGGTCTCCGGCAGGTCCAGCATCTCCCACAGCTTGGGCACCCAGGGGCCCGCAGCCGCCACGACATGGTCGACCTGGATCAATCCCCTGTTGGTGACGACGTGGGAGACCGCGCCTCCGTTAATGGCCAACTCGGTCACGAGGGTGTCGGTGACGACGTTGACTCCCTCGGCCTGGGCTTTGGCCAGGAGGCCATTGACGGTCGCCATGTTGTGCGCGTAGCCGCCCTTCTTCTCGTGGAGGACGCTGGTCACCCCGGTGCAGCGCCAGTCATCGAAGATGCCCTTCATGTAGTTGAAGGTCTCCTGTTCGCCTTCGACAAATACGGACTCGTAGCCGATGGCCGCCTGCTGCTCGGCGATCATCGCTACATCGGCGCGCATCTCGTCGTAGGAGATCTGGAGGTAGCCGACCGGGTGGTACTCGAACGCCTCCGGATCTGACTCCCACACCTGGACCGAATGGGCCATGAGTTCACGCATGGCGGGTTGGAAGTAGTTGTTTCGGACCACGCCGCAGGCGATGCCGGAGGGCCCGGAACCGGCGTGGGACTTCTCGACGACGAGGATGTCGCTGCCGTCACCGCTGCCACGGGCCTTGAGTTCGCGTGCCAGGTGCCACGCGGTCGACAAGCCGTGGATTCCGGCGCCGATGATGCAGTACCGAACGGACTCGGGTACCTGCGATGCGTTCACTGACGAGGCTCCTCGTGGGGAACACCCCGCCAACCGCGTGGGCCGACGGGACAGATTGATGGGTCGGTGTGGCGCAAGTCGCTCAGTGGGCGGGAGGCTCCCAGCCCTCAAGGGTCGGCGGCCGCCAGTTGTCGCCCACCGACTTGGAGTCGGCGACCCAGGGGCCAAGTTCTACCTGATGGAACTTACAGTGCTTCTCCTTCAGCTGGATGCCATAGGAGTTGCCCGAGATGAGGTGCTTCATCAGCACCTTGCGTGCCAGCTCGTCCTCGCGACCCTCCGGGATGTCGAAGTAGATCTTGAGGAACGAGTTGGAGTACCGGTCGAACACGGCGGGCGTGCCGTCCTCCTCGAGCAGGTGGATGTCCTCCAGCCAGTTGAGGTCCCTGCCCGGCGTCAACTCCATCAGGTCGAGGTCCTCTACCAAAGAGATGTCCTCCTGGTACTCGAACCGGCGACCGGCGAGGGTCTCTGCGTCGATGGCGGTGGTGTGCTTCACAGCCATGGTCCTCAGCCCCCACTTCCGATGATCTGCTTGGCCATCAGGTCCTTCATCTCCTGCAACGCCCGCTCTTCGCTGACACCGGGGATGTAGGTGGTGCCGGCCAGCGGCACCTTGGCCATGGCGGATGCCTCGTGGGTGAGGGCAGCCAGGTCCTCCGGCTCGAGGCTGTGGATGTTGGTCTTTCCGCAGGCCCGGGCCAGCAACTGGACCTCCATGGTCAATGTGTGGAGGAAGTTGTAGACCCGCAGAGCCGCCTCGTCGACATCGAGTCGCGCCCGCAGTTCCACGTCCTGTGTGGCGATGCCCACCGGGCAGCGACCGGTGTGGCAGTGGTAGCACTCGCCGGCCGGCACGCCGATGGTGCCCTCGTAGTCGGTCACACCATCGATGTGCTTGTTGCAGTTCAGCGCCATCAGCGCCGAGGTGCCCAGAGCCACTGCCTTGGCGCCCAGGGCCAGGCACTTGGCCACGTCACCACCGTTGCGGATGCCACCGGCCACCACGAGGTCGACCTCGTCGACCAGGCCCACGTCCTCCAGGGCCCGTCGGGCCTCAGGGATGGCGGCCATCAACGGAATGCCGGTCTCCTCGGTGGCGAGGTGCGGACCGGCGCCGGTGCCACCCTCCGCCCCGTCCAGGTAGATGGTGTCCGGACCACACTTGGCAGCCATACGCACGTCGTCGTACACCCGGGCCGAACCCAACTTGAGCTGGATCGGGATCTGGTAGCTGGTGGCCTCCCGTATCTCCTGGATCTTCAGCGACAGGTCGTCTGGACCGATCCAGTCCGGGTGACGCGCAGGCGACCTCTGGTCGATCCCCGCGGGCAGCGAGCGCATCTCGGCCACCTGCTCGGTGACCTTCTGGCCCATGAGGTGCCCTCCCAGGCCGACCTTGCAACCCTGTCCGATGAAGAACTCAACGGCGTCGGCCAACATGAGGTGGTGCGGATTGAAGCCGTAACGGCTCTGGATCACCTGGTAGAACCACTTGGTGGAGAGGTCCCGCTCGGGCGGAATCATGCCACCCTCGCCGGAACAGGTCGCCGTACCGGCCATCGAGGCTCCCTTGGCCAGGGCCATCTTCGCCTCGAGCGACAGGGCGCCGAAGCTCATGCCGGTGATATAGACGGGGATGTCCAACTCCAAGGGGTTGTTGGCGAAGCGACCGCCGAGGACGGTCTTGGTCTCGCACTTCTCCCGATAGCCCTCGATCACAAACCGGGTGAGCGTTCCGGGCAGGAACACCAACTCGTCCCAGTGCGGGATCTTCTTGAAGATGGAGAACCCACGCATCCGATAGCGGCCCAACTCGGCCTTCACGTGGATGTCGTTGATGACCTCCGGCGTGAAGATCTTGCTCTTGCCGAGTACGTCGGTGGCGGCGTTGGTGTCGACCTTCGGGGTGTCCACTCCCTTGATGTCGTTCGCTTCTGGCATCGTCTACTCCTCCTAAAGCACGAGCTTGCGCTCAGAGGGCTCCAGCGCGTCGTAGTTGTGGAGCACCTTGCCGCACTCGAACTTCTGCACGTCCGGTGGGGTGCCGAGGTCGTAGATATCGAACTTACGATTGATGAACTCGTGGTCGTCGTCGGTCATCTCGGCAGGCACACAGTCCACGCCGAGCGAGGCGATCTTTCCGCCGACGTAGATCGCGCCGTCATACATCGAGTCGCCCAGGCCGTCGTTGGCGTCACCACAGATGATCTGGCGGCCACGCTGCATCATGAAGCCGGTGTTGATGCCGGCGCTACCCAGGGTGATGATCGTGCCACCCTTCTGGTCGATGCCGGTCCGAGCACCCACGTTGCCCTTGATTACCAGGTCCCCACCGCGTAGGGCGGCACCAGTCAGCGAGCCCGCCGGACCGTCGACCACGATGGATCCGGACATCATGTTCTCCGCCAGTGACCAACCGACCCGGCCGTTGATCTGGACCTCCGGCCCGTCGATCAGGCCACAGGCGTACCAGCCTGGGCTGCCCTCGAAGGTCAACCTGCAGCGCTTCAGGATTCCAACGCCCAGGGAGTGCTTGGACCCCGGGTTGACGATGGTGACCTCGTTCACGCCCTCGTCGTAGACGATGCGCTTGAGTTCCAGGTTGATCTTGCGGGTGGTGAGGTCGGTGGCGTCTATGACCGCTCGGTCACCGTCGATCTCCGCCGTCATGGGCGGTTCAGGATCTGGTTCTACGAGACCCCGGGCGTCGTAGACGACGCCGCTCTTGGTGCTCAGACCTGCCACGTCAACACCTCCCGCTCGAACGGATCCCTGGTCTCCACCTCGGTTCCGACGAGTGCCCGGATGGCTATCTCCTCGGAGGCCATCGCCACCAGGTTGTCGGACTCCATGAGCACCAGCGGCTTGGCCGCCATCTCGTCCTTGGCGATGCCCAACTCGCTGCCGGTGGCAACCAGGTAGGTGAAGACGCCGTCGAAATCGTCGAGGCTGTGCTTCATGGCCGTCTCGAGCGGCAGGCCGTCCTCGAGCTGCTGGGCCAGGTAGACGGCGATGATCTCCGAATCGCACTCGGACTGGAACCGGTGGCCCATCCGCTCGAGGCGGCGACGCCATTGGTGGTAGTTGGTGAGCTGGCCGTTGTGCACGACCGCCACGTCTGCGAACGGGTACGCCCAGTAAGGGTGGGCGCTGGCCAGGTCCACGTCGGACTCGGTTGCCATGCGCACGTGCCCGATCCCGTGCGTACCCGACATGTTCGCCAGCCCGTACTGCTCGTGCACCGTGTTGGCGTCGCCCAGGTCCTTGACTATCTCGAGGGAGTTGCCCAACGACAGCACCTTGCAGCCGTCGATGTCCTCCAGGTAGTCGGCGAGAGGCTTGAGGTCGCCGCCGTAACGGATGGTGGCCCGGAATGCGTATCCGGTCTCGTTGTGAATGGTCGCCAGGTCGGCACCCACCTTGGCAAGGCGGGCCTCGACCTCGGCCCGGTTGCGTTCCAGCCTCTCATCCATGCCGAAGCCGCCGTACTCGTTGGGCTCGGCCAACATGAACCGCACGACGACCAGGTCGTCCGGTTGTCCGTACATGGCGTAGCCGGTGGAGTCCGGGCCACGGTGCTTCATGGAATTGAGCATCTCCGTGAGTTCGTCGCCGATGTCGGCGGCCCCGTCACGATGGATGATGCCGGCAATGCCGCACATGTCGTATCTCCTGGTCTCTACGTCTTTCAGGTCTCTGGGGCTCCAGGTTCGTCACCGGAGGTTGGCAACCGGGCCTTCAGGCCCCGGGGCGTGGCCCTGGGAACCGCGCCCTACGGGAGGATGTCTAGGTACTCCTCGACGTCCCAGTCGGTAACCGTGGCCATGAAGCGCTCCCACTCGTCGCGCTTGTAGTGCTCGAAGACCCTGTACATGTCGCCGGGGAGGGCGCTCTTGACGACCTCGTCCTTGTCGAGGGCGATGAGTGCCTCGCCGAGCGACATCGGGATCTTCTTGACGTCCTTGCCCTGGTCCATGGCCTCGTAGATGTTGCGCTCCTCGGGCGGTCCCGGGTCCAGGTCGTTGTCCAGGCCGTCCTCCATGGACTTGATGAGTGCGGCCATTGTCAGGTACGGGTTGACCGCCGAGTCCACCGAGCGGTACTCGAAGCGCCCCGGCGCACTGATGCGCAGGGCGGTGGTGCGGTTCTGGAAGCCCCAGTCGGCGAACACCGGAGCCCAGAAGCCGGTGTCCCAGAGGCGCCGGTAGGAGTTGACGGTCGGTGAACCCAGGCAGGTCAACGCATCCAGGTGCTTCATGATCCCGCCGATGGCCTTCATGCCGATCGCGCCGGGGATCTGCGGGTCGTCGCCCTCGGGCATGAACTTGTTCTCGCCACCCTCGTCGGGCTCGCCGGTCCAGAGGGAGATGTTGTGGTGGCAGCCGTTGGCCGACACGCCCATGAACGGCTTGGGCATGAAGCACGGGAAGGCGCCCAACTCCCGGCCCACCTGCTTGCAGATCTGGCGGTAGGTGGTGAGCCTGTCGGCCGTCAGCTCGGCACGGTCGAAGTTGAAGTTCAGCTCGAGTTGGCCCGGAGCGTCCTCGTGATCGCCCTGGATCATGTCCAGGCCCATGGCCTCGCCGTACTCCACCACCCGGTGGATGAGCGGCTGCAGCTCTGCGAACTGGTCGATGTGGTAGCAGTTCGGCTTGGTGAGGCCCTCCACGGTGGGCTTGCCGTTCTCGTCGGCCTTGAGCCACATCATCTCGGGCTCGGTGCCAGCACGCAGGTGGAGGCCGGTCTTCTCCTCAAAGGCCTTGTGGATGCGCTGCAGGTTGCCGCGACAGTCC
Organism: Acidimicrobiales bacterium; assembly: GCA_022449565.1. GTDB lineage: Bacteria > Actinomycetota > Acidimicrobiia > Acidimicrobiales > MedAcidi-G1 > JAKUSA01. Next base: position 6,458 of record JAKUSA010000042.1, read on the forward strand.
GACGTGAGGAACGCGCCACCGTCGACCTCCTCCTCACGCCCCCGGAACAGGGTGCAGAAGACGCGGGCGGTCTTGGGGTCCCAGGGAAGCTTGCAGAAGGTCTCGACCTCGGCCACGCCGACCAGCTCGCGTGACTCGGCGCCGTAGCCGATGTAGTGGCCGTGACGGTCGACGAACAGGTTGGCCGTGGAGCCGTAGACCAGCTGGAAGCCCTTGTTGGCGATGGTCCCGAAGTGCTTTGCCGGGATTCCCTTGCCCATGATGCGTCCGGTGACAGACACGAACTGGCAGTAGAGGTACTGGATTCCCTCGGCCTCGATCTGCTTCTGGACCTCGGCGACCTGTTCGGCCCGTCCCTCTGCCTCTATGAAGGCCTGGACATCAGTCATTTTCTTCTCCCCCTCACGCCCACTGGACGCGTTGCCCGTGACGGCGCTTGTAACTGTGGTGTCCGGCGTCACTATTTCCCAGACCCGCGTACCATACCAATCAACTACACGCACTACCAGTGAAATCTTCCGTCATAGGAAACTCTCTCTACACACACGGGTGATTGTGCGCGGTTACTCTGGTCAACGATCTGCTCCGACGCGGCTACCTGAGGCGCTGTGGAACCGACCGGCCCTACTACGGGCAACAGGGGGACGACTATGACGATCACTGAAGCCGGAAGCCCCCGCCTGCTGCTGCCTGGCATGGCCAACTTCCAGCCGGGCGTGGAGCGGTACCGGGTGAACGGCGGGGCCGTAACCGCTGTGCTCCTCGGAGCCGGTGACCGCCTCGAGGTCATCGACCCCGAGGGCTGCCAGCCGGTCGAGGTGGCGGCCTTCGACCGCGACGGCCGGTCCGACCCTGGGCTCCTGGGCGAACCGTCGGGTGCCCCGGCCACCGGCATCGCCGCGATCCTGGCAGCCGACCAGCACGACGCACGCCGGGTCGCCGATGCCCTGGCAGACAAGGGCATCGACCTCGGCGCAGCGACCGCCGTCCACCTGTTCGCCCCTGACTCGCCGGCCGACGAAACGGCATGGCTGACCGCGTCGGCCGACGTGGTCTGCGTCATCGGCGTGACCGGCGGCGACATGTCCCCCGAGGACCAGAACACCCCCACCGACATCGTCGCCTTCATCCACCGGACCGCGCCTCCGGCCCCCGGCCTCGAGATTCTCCCCACCCCGCTGGCCGACCAGAACCAAGACGTCCGCATCCGGGCCGCCACGGCACGGGCCTACGAGGTGAAGGCCGGCGAGTTCATCCAGGTCATCGACGTGGAGGGCAGGGAATGCTCTGACTTCCAGTGCTTCGACGCCGCCCGGCTGGATGGCGGCGTGGAGGCGGCGCTGGACGCAACCATCACCCGCAGCCTCATGGGTGCCAGCTACCCGATGCCCGGCCTCTATTCCAAGTACTTCACGCACGATTTCCAGCCGATGGTGGAGATCATCCACGACACCGTGGGCCGCCACGACACCTTCAACACGGCCTGCAACGCCAAGTACTACGAGGACATGGGCTACCCGGGTCACATCAACTGCAGCGACAACTTCAATGCCGTCCTGGCCCCCTACAGCATCGCCCCCCGCCGCGGTTGGGGAGCCATCAACTTCTTCTACAACACCAACCTGGACGACGCGAACCAGCTGTTCTTCGAGGAGCCGTGGTCTCGTCCCGGCGACTACGTCCTACTCGAGGCGCTGACTGACCTGGTCTGCGTATCGTCGGCCTGCCCGTGCGACATCGACGCCGCCAACGGCTGGCAACCCACCGACATCCATGTCCGCGTCTACCCGGCGACCAACACCTTCAAGAAAGCGACGGCCTTTCGTATGTCTACCGATGCCGACCCCGAGTTGACCAAGGAGACCGGCTTCCACTCCCGGACCTCCGCGCTGACCCGGAACTTCACCGAGTACAACGGCTACTGGCTGGCCAACAGCTACACCAACCACGGACCGATAGAGGAGTACTGGGCCACCCGGGAGAAGGCCGGGATCATCGACCTCTCGCCACTGCGCAAGTTCGAGGTCGTCGGCCCGGACGCCGAGCTGCTGCTCCAGACCTGCGTGACGCGCAACATCCGGAAGCTGGCCGTCTGGCAGGTCGTCTACACGGCCATGTGCTACGACACCGGCGGCATGATCGACGATGGGACGGTGTTCCGCCTCGGTCCCGACAACTTCCGGTGGATCGGCGGCTCGGACGCCAGCGGCCTGTGGCTGCGCAAGCAGGCGAAGGAACTCGGCCTCCACGCCTGGGTTCGGGACTCCACCGACCAGCTCCACAACGTGCAGGTCCAGGGACCTCTCAGCCGGGAGATCCTCTCCGAGGTCGTCTGGACTCGACCCGACCAGTCCACCGTCGAGGAGCTGGGCTGGTTCCGGTTCTCGGTGGGTCGGATCGGCCACGCCGACGGAATACCGATCGTCCTGTCGCGCACCGGCTACACCGGTGAGCTGGGTTTCGAGGTGTTCTGCCACCCGAAGATGGCCCCCGAGGTGTGGGACGCCATCTGGGAGGCCGGCGAGCCGAAGGGCCTCTTGCCGCTCGGCTTCGAGGCGCTGGACATGCTGCGCGTCGAAGCCGGTCTCATCTACTCCGGCGCCGAATTCTGCGACCAGACCAACCCGTTCGAGGCAGGCATCGGCTTCACCGTGCCGCTCAAGACCAAGGAGGACGACTTCATCGGTCGCGATGCCCTGGTCCGGGGCAAGGAACACCCGCAGCGCATGCTGGTCGGCCTGGACCTCGTCGGCGACGACCTCGTCGGCACAGGTGACCCGGTCATGGTGGGTCGACAGCAGGTGGGCACCATCACCAGCGGATCCCGATCGCCGATCCTGGGCAAGAACATCGCCCTGTGCCGGATGGCCGTGGAGCACGCTGAGATCGGCACCGACGTGGAGGTCGGGAAGATGGACGGCCACCAGAAGCGCCTCCCGGCCACCGTGGTGCGGTTCCCGCACTACGACCCGGATAAGGAGCGAGTGCGGGCCTGATCCCGCGACCTAGAACGTTTAACGGTCGAGGTCCTCAGGCTGCGAAGGAGGCCCGGAAGAGGTCTCGGTCGGCCTCGGTCGGCCAGGAGTTTCCGAGCAGCATTCCGGCGGCCAACTCGCCGAGGGCAGGAGCGCACTTGGCCGCGTAGCCGTTGCCGCCGATGCAGCAGAAGACCCGGTCGTTCAACGCGTCGATCATTGGGTGCCCGGTCGGCGTGTAGGTGGTGACACACGAGGTCGTCCACCGGTCGAGCCACCGTAAGCCGGGAAGGAGGCCGCCGATCGTCCGGTCGAGGCGTGTGGCAAACGTCGGGTCGCCGTCGGTCCGATACCAGGCCGCCAGATCGGTCGCCGACGCCCGCACGTGGTCGTCTTGGGGTTTACCGACCTTCAGGACAGTCCGGCCCCGGGGGTCGACGGTCGGCGGGGTGAGGTAGAAGTCCTCATCTGGATCAGGGCTCTTAGCGATGATGCTCGGCATGCCGGCCAGACGAGCCGCCTCGTCGTCGTCCAACTGGAGATGCCGCTGGGTGTGGAGGGCGTACTCGACGTCCAACCCGGCCGCCGGCGTCTCGCCGAAGCCCGAGAAGGCCCCGGTGGCCAGCAGTACGCGGTTGCCGACCACCGTTTCGGATTCAGTCCGGACCTCCACGACCCCGTCGACCGAAATCACCGAGCCGACCAGGGCGTCCAGGACTGTCGCCCCGGCACCCTCGAGCGCCGCCTTCTCGGACCGCACGTAGGCCCGCGGATCTACCCAACCAGCCGGGGGCGGCTCCCACAGGGTGTCCAGTTCCTCGGGCAAGAACAGGTAGGGCATGGCGGCCATGGTGTCCGCGGCGTTCCGACGGATGCAGCCCAGCGAGAACCGGCGGTCGGCGGCGACCAGGGCCTCCAGGCCATCGGCGGCCTCCACCCAGAGGTGTCCGACCCCGTAAACGGCCCGGATCCCGGTACGTGCCGCAAGGTCGGTGAACTGGGCGACCGCTCGGTGCCCCAGCCAAGCCCGGACGGGATCGGGATCGATGGTCCGGCTGACCCGGCCGATGTCGTGATGGCTAGCGAAGACGCCGTCATGCACCCGGTGATCGGCCGGCTCGCCCTCGCCGACCAGGGCCACAGCGCATCCGCCGTCGGCTAGGTGTCGGGCGGCCGAAGCACCGAGCATGCCCGCCCCGACCACCACCACGTCGTAGGAACCGAGGGTCATGCGACCGCCCTCGGGCGGTACGCCAAACTCACCTCTCAGCGGTCTCCCGGATCTCGGCCAGCATGTGCCACACCAGGAAGACGACGGCCACGGTCGCCGCCAGAGCGCCCAACAGGGGGCCCAGGCTTCGGAGGCCGTCGGCTCCGTCGAGCAGCTGCTTCCACAGCACAGCGGCCGAGAAGCCGGCGGTAAACCACGACAAGCGGTTACGAAGACGGATCATCACGATCGTCGCCACCGCGGTGATTACGACCAACTGCCCCTCGCCGACTTGGATTCCCCGCAGGGTCCGTCCGTCGTCGACCATCCAGGGCAGAAACAGCGAGATGACGATGACGGCGGCGGCGACCTCCGCAACCCGGAGGCGCGCCGCCGCAGTCATCGAACTAATTCCCGATGGAAACTATTCGATCGGGATGCCACCACCGACGACGTTCACGGCGATGATGACGAACACGATGCACGCAAGAGACAAGATCAGCATCCCACGCTCATAACTCTTCTTATGCGTGTGGTTCTCCTGGAACTCGACCTGCTTACCGGCCATCTCACTCACCTCCCATCGGTTCGCTCGGCGCGCTCGGTGCGCTCTGGGCGGCCAGACGAGCAGCCGCGTGGTTGAGATTCCGATCCTCTGTCCTGATGATGTGGACGAGGCTCACCACGAACGCTGCAATCCCCAGGGCCGTGAGCACAAAGATCGCGCTCTCGTTGTCAGCCCAGGTGAATATCGCACCATTCGCTTCAAGTGCCTCCGCCCAATCGGCGTAGGGAAAGGTGTCCATATTGGTTCACACTCCTTCTCAAACTGAATTTTCGATGTCGTTCTCTGCCAACTCACGTAGGGCCTTCGACTTGCGAGTCGCCCAGATGCCCGCCGCCAAGACGACGGCGTACATCAGCGCGATGGCCCCGATGAGTTCAAGCATCGATCAACCTCGGATGAGTTGATTGGCCGCTCGGGCGAGCACCGGACCTGCCGGGACTTCGCTTCCATCGGCTTCCACGATGACCTCTTCGCTAACTCCGAAGTCCGGATAGAAATCGCCACCAAACTCGGCGACGTCGAGACCTTCGAGCTCGACCTCAGGTGGCACGCGGAGCAGGTTCCCCTGCTTCAGCAACCACGAGATGATGTAACCGGAGAGGAAGGCCAAAGGCAGAAGGGCGGCAATGCCGACCAACTGGCCGAGGATGGTGACCTCGACGTTGCCCGAGAACGCACCGGTGGGATAGCCGCTGGCGAAGATGCCCATGAGCAGAACGCCCAGGAAGCCGGTCCAACCGTGAACGGCGACCGCTCCAACGGCATCGTCGACCCGCATCTTCTCCTGCTGCCAGGTACCGACCCACACAGCGAACGCAGCGCCCAGCATGGCCAGCAAGTAGGTCAGCGACGGAGCGTAGACGTCCGCGCCGGACGACACGGCAATCACCCCAGCAAGGCCACCAGACAGGGTCCAGAACGGATCACCCTTCGAACAGATGTATCCGCTCATGAAGCCGCCAGCAAAGGCGATGGTGATGGTGTACGTAATGGCACCCAGCGTGGTCGGGTTGTAATAGATGTTGTTCCAACCCGGGGCCTCGCCCGGTAGCACTGCCAAACATGCCGCGTAGAACGCGTAGAACGCCGTGAAGATGATCATGAGGCCCATGAGGGTCATGTGGAGGTTGTGGGGCTTGAAGGCCCGCGCCCCCCCATCATCATCGAAAGCGCCAATCCGTGGTCCGAGGTTGAACAGCACCCCAAGGGCGAAGAGCCCGGCGATGCCGTGCACCACTCCCGAGGCGGCGAAGTCGTGGAAGCCGAAGTGGACGACTAGCCAACCGTGCCAGCTCCAACCCCAAGCAGCGCCAAGGATCCAGACGAACGCACCGAGGAACACGGTGAGCACCAGGTACGCCGATACGCGGATGCGCTCAATGGTGGCGCCCGACATAATCGATCCGGTGGTCCAGGAGAACAGCAGGAACGCTGCCCAGAAGACGGCCAAGACGTGGTCACCGATGTTGGGACCCATCAACTCGCCCCATGGGTTGCCCCACGTGCACTCGTAGCCGTGAACGGCATCGCCAACATTCGGGATGAACCCCGCTGGCATGCAGAGGTAGGTCCACCAACCGGCGTAGTAGAACGCCGGTGTGACGACCGCGATGGTCATGATGTTCTTGATAGCCGTCGACATGACGTTCTTGCGTCGACTGACGCCGGCTTCGTAGCTCATGAATCCAACATGGAGGAACCACATG
>JAKUSA010000043.1 GCA_022449565.1 Acidimicrobiales bacterium
CATGCGGGCATGGTCTAAGGCTCGGTAGAGCTCGTCCACCGTGTGGGGCCGGAAGGCGTTGCGGACCTCCGGTCGGTCGAAGGCGATCCGCACCGTTCCCTGTTCAACGGCTCGGTGGTAAGTGATGTCACTCGTCTCAAAACCTTCGACCGGCTTCCAACGCTCAGCATCGAACAATTCGGAAGTCATTTTCACTCCTTCTCCCCCTTGGAGCATACGGCCCGATCCGGTCCTGGCTCCGGCCGGGCCCTACCATCACGGGTGCCCGCGGCGGACCGGTAGGAGGTCTGGATGCCAGCCACGTTGGAGCCCTTCGAGGGGACCATCGGCCGAACGCACCAGGATTCAACCCCGTGGTGGCCGGAGATTCCGGTGCCCCGCGAGGGAAGTCCGAACGTGCTGGTCATCTTGCTTGACGACACCGGCTTCGCCCACTTCGGCTGCTACGGGTCCACGATCGCCACCCCAAATGTCGACCGTCTGGCCACGGCTGGTCTTCGCTACACCAACTTCCACACCACCGCACTCTGCTCACCGACCCGGGCCTGCCTCCTCACGGGCCGAAACCACCACACGGTCGGCATGCGATCGGTGTCCAACATGCGCAGCGGCTTCCCCCATCTCCGGGGTCACATCACCAAGCACGCCGCCACGGTCGCCGAGCTGCTAAGCGACGAGGGTTACGGAACCTACTGCGTCGGAAAGTGGCACCTGACCCCCATGGCCGATACCTCGGCCGCCGGACCGTTCGACCAGTGGCCTCTCCAACGCGGGTTCGGCCGTTTCTACGGGTTCCTCGGTGGCGAAACCGACCAGTTCCACCCTGAGCTCACCATTGACAACCACCATGTAGAGGCGCCAGCCGGGCCCGACGAGGGCTACCACCTCAGCGAGGATCTTGTCGACCAGGCGATCGGCTTCCTGCACGACGATCGGTCGGTCTACCCGGACCGTCCCTTCTTCATGTATCTGGCCTTCGGGGCCACCCATGCCCCACACCACGCCCCCGCCGAGTACCTGGCCAAGTACCGGGGCCGATTCGATGAGGGTTGGGACGTGGTACGGGACCAGTGGTTCGCCCGCCAGCGCGAGCTCGGAGTGATCCCCGCCGACACCGTTCTAGCTCCCCGTAATCCGGGAGTCCTGGCGTGGGGTGACCTGAGTGACAACGAGCGGGCCTTGGCCTGCCGGCTCCAGGAGGCCTTTGCGGCCATGCTGGAGCACACCGACACCCAGATCGGCCGGCTGGTCGAGGCACTCGACCACCTCGGGGTCCTCGACGACACGCTGATCATGGTCCTCTCCGACAACGGGGCCAGCCAGGAGGGCGGACCGACCGGAGTCCTCGACGAGATGAAATTCTTCAACTTCGTCCCCGAGGACCCGGATACCGCAGTGGAGCGTCTCGACGAAATCGGGGGACCCCGCTCACACTCGAACTACCCATGGGGGTGGGCCCAGGTCGGGAACTGTCCGATGCGGTGGTACAAGCAGAACACCCACGGCGGGGGAGTCCGCGACCCGCTGGTCGTTCACTGGCCCAACGGCATCACTGACAGAGGAGGCATCCGTGACCAGTTCCACCACATCACTGACATCACCCCCACCATTCTGGAGCTGGCCGGAGTGGAGACTCCCACGGACTACCGGGGCATCCCACAGCTGCCGGTCGCCGGTACGAGTCTCGCCTACACCCTGAACGACCCCGATGTAGCCACCCGCCGGGAGGTCCAGTACTTCGAGATGTTCGGCCACCGGGCCATCTGGGCCGACGGCTGGAAGGCAGTCACCCGCCACGAGCCGGGCGCCGACTACGACGAGGAGGCCTGGGAGTTGTTCCACCTCGACGCCGACATCTCCGAAACCAACGACCTGTCGGCCGTCGAGCCTGAACGGCTCCGTACGATGGTCGATCTGTGGTGGGCGGAGGCGGAACGCCACGGCGTCCTGCCCCTCGATGACCGCACCGTCGAACTGTTCCGGGACGCCACACGTCCCGGCTCCCCACACGCCAGCCGCACCTACCGTTACCGCACCCCCATCTCACACCTGCCGTCCGGCTCCTCGGCGGGCCTAGGCAACCGTTCGTTCGCTATCGAGGCCCGAATTCAGCGCCCCGCGGGGGCCGAGGGTGTGCTGGTGGCCACCGGCAGCGCCAACGTCGGACTCTCCCTCTTCGTCCAGGATGACCGCCTGGTCTTCGACTACAACATCTTCCACGACCACCACGTGGTCCGTTCCGAACTACCCCTACCGGTAGGCGAATGCGTCCTCGGTGTCCACTTCAACCGGGACGGGGCGACGGGCACAGCGACCCTCCTGGTGGACGGATCGGCGGTCGGGTCTATGGAGGTGCCGTTCGTGGTTCGGATGCTTGGCTCGGCCGGAATGGACATCGGCCGCGACGCCTACTCACCGGTCTCGGAGCTCTACCAGGGTCCGTTCCCGTTCGAAGGGAGGCTCGACGAGGTAGTGATCCACCTTCCTGAACGGGGTACCAGTCTGGAGGACGCTGTGGTGGCCATGCGGGCCGAGATGGGAACCGAGTAGTTCCTCGCCAGGCTGCCTATCAATCCTGCGGATCCAGTTCTTCCAGGGCTCCGGCGGCCAGTAGGTCCTCCAACCGGTCGGCGGACATTCCCAGCTCGTTGAGGCAGATCTCACGGGTGTGCTCGCCCAGGAGGGGAGCGGCGGTGATTACCGGCCGGGCCATCTTGGAGCCGGTGATGCACGGTCCCTCGAGGACGATCGGCCCCGTGCCAGGTTGGTCGATCTCGACGATAAACCCGCGGTCCAGCAGGTGCGGGTCCTCCATTTGGTGGAACGCGGACAGGACGCGTCCGGCCGGGACCCCCCGCGCCTGGCAGGCCGCCTCGACCTCCAGGGGAGTAAGGCCGGAGGCCCAGGCGGCGACCATGGAGTTCACCTGGTCCCGTCGCTCCATTCGGCCTGTCGCTTCGGACAGTTCGGCCGCCCCGGCACCGTCCGGTCGGCCCATTGCCTCCACCAGGCCGGCCCAGTCCTCGTCGTGGCGGACTGAGACCACACACCACTCCTCCTCCCCGGCGCACCTGAAAACCCCCCAGGGTGCTCCCCTTGGAGAATCGTTACCCCGGGGGCGTACCGAGCCCGGTTCCAAGCCTTCCTTGAGGAGGACGTCACCGAGGGTTCCCAGAAGCGCCTCAACCTGAGCCACCTCAGTGTGGTTCCCACCACCTCCCCGGTTTCGACCTAAGAGTCCGGCCAGGGCGAACACTGCGCACACCCTTCCGGCCAGGTGGTCGGGATGGATTGCCGGGGAGCCTGGCGGGGGATCGCCGTCGTCGAAGGCCCACAGCCACGACAGGCCGCCCACTGTCTGGAGGGTGGGGCCGTAGCCGGTCCACCCTGAAAACTCACCGCGACTGCCCATCAACTGGCTGCTCACCATGATCAGTTCCGGCCGTAACTCCCTGAGCTGGCGGTATCCGAGACCTAGCGCGTCCATGGTGCCCGTGGAGTTGTTCTCGATGACGATGTCGGCTCCGCGTACCAGGTCGAGGACCACCTCCCGTCCGTCGGGATGCTTCAGGTCAGCGCCGAAGCCCCGCTTGCTCCTGCTCGAGGAGGCGAAGGAGGCCGTCATCACCCCACCGAGGACGATCCTGATGAAGTCCGGGTAGGACCAGCTCTCCACTTTCACGACGTCGGCGCCGTACTCGGCGAGCATCCGCCCGCACTCCACGCCGACCCCGCCGTGCCCGAAATCGATCACCCGTAGTCCGGCCAGTGGTAGGTCCGCCGGTTCGGGACGGGCCGTCGGCGCCGGGAACGGCTCGCCATCGAACGAGGCCTCGTGCTCCCCCAGAGTTGGTGCACGGTGCCGGTAGCCGACCCGGCCGGCATCAACCTCGGCGAACCCCGCCATGATCGGCCCGGTGATCCCGTCGGCTACCTCGTCAGTGGTGAAGGTCCCCCGTGACCGGTAGTGGGCACTACCGAGCACGTCGGACGGTTTGAGCATCGGCGTTGCCACCACACCTAGGGCCTGGGCTTCCGCGCAGCCTTCCACCATGGGTCGGTCGGCCCAGTGCTTCCAGAAAGCTGGGTTCAAGACATCTATGTTCACGTATCGGTTGAAGGTGCTCTCCCAGTACTCGTCGGCGAAGGACTCCGGGCGGCCCATCCACTCCCATAGCGCCCTCCACTGTCGGGGGGCCAGGACCACCTGGCGAATGTGGCCATCGGCGCACGGAATGTGGGGGTAGAGGGGATTGTCGCCGGAGCGCACCGTCTGGGCTGGCACCCCCTGGAAAACGCTGGCCGAGGCGTTGGGAATCCCCCACGAGTTCATCTGCGAGAGGGCCTCGAGGGCCGACACGTCGAGGTGCTGCCCACCCGCCCCCCGATCCCGGTGGATTAAGGCCAGAAGTGCGGCGTAGGCACCAAGGACCCCGAGCGCGTCGTAGGCCACCGATCCGGGGGCCAACAGGGGAGGCTTCCCGAGGATGCCCGACACGGCTAGCCATCCCGACCGGGCGAAGACCACGTCGTCGGTTGCCACGTGATCACGGTCGGGCCCGGTCTGGCCGAAGTCGGTGAGTGACACGACCACCAGGTCAGGGTTCACGGCCTGCAGTTCCGCGGGCCCGAGGCCCAGGCCGGTCATGAATCCTGGTTGGAAGGCCTCGACCAGCACATCGGCCTCGGCAACTAGGGCTAAAAGGCACTCCCGACCGGCCTCCTCCTCCAGGTCGAGGACGGCGCCCCGCTTGTTGAGGTTCCGGTAGGCGAAATACAGCGATGTCCCGTCGGGAGCAAATGGTGGCAAGTTCCGGGAACCGGCGCCCCCCGGAGGCTCGATCCGAAGCACATCCGACCCAAGGTCGGCTAGCAGGCGGCCGCACAGTTCCCCTTTTTCGTCAGCAAGATCTAGGACACGCAGGCCGGCAAGGGGTTGAAAGTCCACTGTCATTGGCAAGGTCCATAGGGTCGGGGTGTCCGACCGGTCTAGCACCGGCCGGGCTGGTCCGACGACCTCACCGGCACCTACCGGCCGACCCGGGGCCGGTAGCCTGCGGCCCACCCACCCTTCACTATGTATAAGCCCACCACCACCCGCCGCCTACGGCGGTTTGCCGCTGTTTTCGTGCTGGTCGCTTCGACCATCGCGGCCACCGGTGTCGCCGCTGGGGAAGAAGGATCCATTCGGGAAGCCCGGGAGAAGCGGGAAGACGCGGCCGGCCGCGCTGCCCAGGCTGCCGAAGCACTCGAGTTGGTCGAGGCCGAGGACTCCGAGGTGGCCGGGGCCCTGATGGCGCTGGACACCGTGGTGGCCCTCCAGGAGGCGCGTATTGCTGAAGCCCGACGGGCCATCGAGGCCGCGGAGGCCGAAGCCACTCTCCGCTGGGTGGAGGCCGACCGGGTGGCCACCGAGATCGAGGATCTCCGACGACGACTCCGGGAACTGGCCGTGGACGTCTACGTCTCAAGCATGCGGCCCGGCGCCTTCCTCGACTCGGAGGACATGACCACCGCCCTTCGGAAGTCGGCCATCTTGGATGCTGTAATCGGAGACCATGGCGACCTTGTCGCCCGGCTACGAGCCCTGGAATCCGACCGGGAGGACATTGCCCGATCCGCCGACCAAGCCATCGGCGACGCCGAGCGCCGCCAACGCGAGATCGAGTCCTCACTCGTGATCCTCGAAGGCGGGATCGCCTCCCGGGAGGCTGTCCGGGACGAACTCCAGGAGCGGATTCAGGCCCAAGAAGCGGAGGTGGCCCGTTGGGAACGCGAGCAGTACCTGATGGCCATCCTCATCGACAATCTGATCGCCGAGGAACTGAGGCGTTCGGCGCCCGACCTGACGAAGGAGTCCGGACAGGGTTTCATCATGCCCATCGAGGGGAAGATCGCTTCTGGATTCGGGATACGGACCCATCCAATCTTGGGGACCCAACGCATGCACAACGGCATCGACTTCTCATGCGTACGCGACCAGCCGATCTGGACCGCCAAGTTGGGGTCCATCATCTTCGCCGGCTGGCGGGAGGGTTACGGCAACATCGTCCTCGTCGAACACGAAGGACCAGTAATCACCCTCTACGCCCACATGAACGAACTGCTGGTCTCCAAAGGCATGGATGTCTCCACCGGCGACCTAATCGGAAAATGTGGCTCTTCGGGGAGGTCCACCGGCCCCCACCTGCACTTCGAGGTTCGCTCGGGCGGTGAGCCTAAGGATCCACTAATCGTCCTACCGGGATGACCGCCGATCCTCCGATAGTGGGTGGGCACCCGGGCGACACGCGTGCTGTGATGAGGCGATGACCGGAGAATTACGACGGGTGGGGGTGGCCGGCGCCGGTGTCATGGGCTCAGGGATCGCCCAGGTCCTTGCCGTAGCTGGCCACGAGGTGGTGTGCACCGACCTGGCCGAAAGTTCACTGGTCGCAGCTCGAGAAGCCGTCGAGACGGGACGCTTCGGCGTTCGAAGCGCCGTGGAACGCGGCAAGCTGACCACCGATCAGGCCGACCGGGCCCTTCAACGGCTGACCTTCACCACCGACACAGATGCACTTGCCGACCGGTACCTGGTTATCGAAGCCATTCCCGAACTCCTGGACCTCAAGGTCCGCTTCTGGCGGGAGTTGGACGCCATCGCCGACCGGGAAACGATCTTCGCCTCCAACTCGAGCGGATTTCCGGTGGTTGCAATGGCCGCAGCCACCGACCGGCCGGACCGGTTCGTCGGTTGGCACTGGGCCTCCCCGGCCCCGGTGATGCGCCTAGCCGAGATCGTCCGGGCTCGAGGCACCTCAGACGAAACAGTTGATGCCGTGGTAGCTATGGCTGAAGGGGCTGGAAAGAACCCGGTGGTCGTCGGAGACACGGATACCCGGTGGGGCTACGTCACTAACCGGGTTTATTTCGCCATGATCCGCGAAGCGATGGCTGTGGTCGATGAGGGCATCGCCGAGCGCGACCAGGTGGACCAGTTGATGGTTGACTGCTTCCGCTGGCCGGCAGGTCCCTTCGGCATGACCCGTGGCGCCACCTCGGGCTGGAGTTGAAGGCGTCGGCCGCGTTCAGCCCACGAACGCCGAGGCGAAGACCAGCGACACAATCGTCATCACCTTGATGAGGATGTTCATCGCCGGACCCGCCGTGTCCTTGAAGGGGTCCCCGACGGTGTCTCCGATCACTGCCGCTTTGTGCGGGTCGGAGCCCTTGCCGCCGAGGTTTCCTGACTCGATGTACTTCTTGGCGTTATCCCAGGCCCCACCGGCGTTAGCCATGAAGATGGCCAGGCAGAAGCCGGTCACCAGGGCCCCGGCCAGGAACCCGCCGAGTACCTCAATACTGATAAATCCGAGGACAAGAGGGATGGCCACGGCCAGGATCCCGGGGGCCACCATCTCCCGTAACGACGCCTTGGTGGAAATAGCTACACACCGGGCCGAGTCGGGGCTGACTCCCTCGAGGCCCTCACGGAGCCCGGGGATCTCACGGAACTGGCGGCGGACCTCTTCGATCATTTTCTGGGCGGCCCGCCCGACGGCGTCGATGGTTAACGCGGCGAACAGGAACGGGAGCATGGCGCCAAGGAAGAGACCTATGAACACCTCCACTTGGCCGACATCGAGAGACAGGGTGCCACCGGCCTGGGCTACCGCAAACTCAAAACTCTTAAATAGGGCCAGCGCGGTAAGCGCCGCCGAGCCCACGGCGAATCCCTTGGCCACCGCGGCGGTGGTGTTTCCAAGGGAGTCCAGGGCGTCGGTTACCTCCCGTACGCTCGGGTCCAGTTCGGCCATCTCGGCGATCCCGCCGGCATTGTCGGCGATCGGGCCGTAAGCGTCGACCGACACCACCACTCCGATGGTGGCCAGCATGCCAATAGCAGCCACGGCGATGCCATAGATGCCCCCGTCGAGGGACCCGATGGAGTCGAAGGCCATCTCTCCGCCCCAGTAGGCGACGGCCACCCCCACGACGAGTAGCCCAACCGAGGCGGCCACCGAGACCATTCCGGCCGATATCCCTCCCAGGATTGTGGTCGCCGGACCGGTACGGGCCTGGTCGGCGATCCGCTTCACCGGTCCGAAATGGTCGGAGGTGTAGAACTCAGCCGTCTTGCCCAGGGCCCATCCCACGACCAGGCCGCCGATTACGGCGACGGCTAGGCCGAACGGATTGTCGAAGGCAGGGTTGTCGCCGAACAGCCAATACGCGATTCCCAGCGTGGCTACCACGGTCAGGGCCATGGCCACGTTGGTGCCAGCGTGCAGGGCCTTGCTGAGGGCCCGGCTGTCGGTCGACTCGCCCCCGCGCACCAGGAACGAGCCGATGATCGAAGCGATCATCCCGGCGAACGCGATGGCCAGGGGAAACGAGAGGAGGGAAAGGTTGGTGCCCACCGTGGCCTGTTCGGCACTCAACCCGAGGGCGAACGCAACGAGCGCTATCGGGGCGATGATCGAACCGGCGTAACTCTCGAACAGGTCGGCACCCATGCCGGCCACGTCGCCGACGTTGTCGCCCACATTGTCTGCGATGGTTGCCGGGTTCCGGGGGTCGTCCTCGGGGATTCCCGCCTCGACCTTGCCGACAAGGTCTGCTCCGATGTCGGCGGCCTTGGTGTAGATACCGCCTCCAACCCGTGCGAACAGAGCGATCGAAGAGGCCCCGAGGCCGTAGGCCGTAACCACCTCGAAGGCTTTGTCCACCTCGGCGACGAGAACAAACAGGATGTACACGAGAGCCAGACCGCCGAGGGCCAATCCGGCGACCGAGAAGCCCATCACGGCACCGCCTCGGAAAGCAATCGGCAGGGCTTTGCCCGGTCCGTCCTGGGCGGCGTTGGTGGTCCGTGCGTTGGCCATAGTGGCAACGGTCATACCGGCGTAGCCGGCTGCGGCAGAAAGAGACGCGCCTATCACGTAGGTGAGGGCCGCCGTCGGTGCGATGAGAATGCCGATGACCGCCGCCATGGCGGCCACGAACACGGCCACCCATGCGTACTCTTGGCGCAGAAAAGCTCGGGCTCCCTTTTGGATCTCGACCATCAGATGCACCATTCGGTCGTTGCCGGGCGGTGCCGCTTTGACGTTCCGGTAGAAGTAGCCGGCCAGGACGAGTCCCATCAGGGCCGACAGCAGAGCGAGATAGGGAATGGCGTTCAAGGATCGTCTCTCCTCGTGTTTCGAGCGGGCGGTGGTCCCGGAGTTGGCGCTCCAGGGCATCCCGACGGGCCGGGCCACCGGCGTGCATCCGACCCCTCCGGGCCGGTACGACCGGGCAGACGCTAGTAGGGCCGACACATGGTTCCAACACGGCCCGGGCGTCCCGGAGTCTCCGGTCGTTGGCAAAGTGAGCGTCGATCGGACAGCATCAGGACCATGGACCACGCCGTAATACGCCGTCGGATGCTGGACCGGCGCAGGGCCCTCAGCCCGGAGGCCGTGGCCCAGGCGTCAGCGCTGGTCGTAGAACGCGTCCGGATCCTGCCCGGCTACACCGACGCCGCCCTAGTTGCTTCCTACATGGGCCGGGACGGCGAGATCGATCCCGCCGAACTCCTCCGGGGAAAGAGCCCCGAGGTCGCCCTGCCCGTCACCCGGGCCGAGGAGCCCCTCCGATTCGTAGTACCCGACGGGCCTCTCGAGTTGGGCTCTTTCGGCATCCGACAGCCCACCACAGGTCGGGTGGTGGAGCCCACTGAACTCGAGGTGGTCCTGGTGCCTCTCGTCGCCGTGGATTGGTCGGGGAACCGCCTTGGCCACGGGGCCGGCTACTACGACCGCACGTTTGCCTTCCGACGGGACCGTGATCACCCCGTCCTGATCGGCCTGGCCCACCAGTTTCAAGTGGTGGAGTCGATCAAGCCCAGCCCCTGGGACGTACCAGTGGACCTGGTCGTCACCGAGACCGGGATTTTCGGGCGCGGAATCGCCCCATCGACCTTCCCCATGGGGGAGGATTAGGTCGTGCGAATCATCGTCGTAGGAGCGGGTGAGGTGGGTACCTACATCGCTGAGCGGCTCAGCGGCCAGGAACACCATGTCGCCTTGGTCGAGTCGAACGCTGAGCGTTTCCGGCAGGTAGAAACTGACCTCGACCTTTTGACGGTACGGGGAAGTGGAACCGACCCCGAAACGCTGAGCGCCGCCGGGATCGACCGCGCCGATCTTCTGGTGGCCGCCACCAACAGCGACGAGACAAACCTGTTGTCCGCGCTCCTGGCCCGCCGAGCCGGTGTCTCCAAGACGATCGTCCGCGTGGAGTCGAGGCGGCTCCGCCGGCCTGAGGTTGCAGCTCTCTTCGATGGCATGGACGACCACCTAGTGATAGACCCCGACCAAGAGGTGGCTGACTCCATTCTCCGGCTCGTCGAATACCCGGGCGCGGTAGATCTGGCCCGGATGGCCGATGGGGAGGTGGTGGTGATCGGGGCACGCCTCCCCGCGCATGCCCCACTTGTCGGGGTGTCTCTCCTCGCCCTGGGAAGGGAGCTCGATCCGGACTGGGACTTCATCGTCGGAACCATCACCCGGCGGGCTGACGACGGCGACGGTGAGGAGGAGACCCTGATCCCGAGGGGAGACGTCGTCCTCCGGGAGGGCGACCTCCTCCGGGTCATCTGCAAGTCACGGGCACTGCGCGACGTCACCCACCGTTTAGGAATCGCACGCGAAGTTCCCACCCGGGCCCTCCTGCTCGGCGGGGGACGGACCGCGCAACTCCTCGCCGAGTCTCTGATCGGCCGGGGTTTGGACGTCGCCATCATCGAGAAGAAATCCGATCGGGCCCGCGAGTTGAGCGAGGAGGTCACCGCAGCACTCATCTACCACGGAGACATCACCGACGTGGACATGCTCGAGGATGCCGACGTGGCTCTCCAGGACGTCGTGATAGCGCTCACCGGAGAGGACGACGCCAACGTCCTGGCCTGCCTCTACGCCAAGTCGGCCGGTGCTAGACGGCATAGAAACGGCCCGGACAGTGGACCCGAGACGATCGCCGTGGTCCACCGACTGAAGCTCCTTGAACTCCTCGAGGCCAACCAGGTGGACGCCGCATTTAGCCCCAGGACGGCCACCGCCAACAGTGTCCTCCGGTTCGTCAGGGGCGACGTCGGAACGGTTGCCGCAGTGGCCACCTTTCTCCATGGCGACGCCGAGATCTTGGAGTTCGCGGTATCCGAGGACAGCCCCTGCGAGGGCCGGACACTGGCCGAATTGGATATTCCCAAAGAGGCCCTCATCGGGGCGATCGTGCGTGATGGCAAACCCCGGATCGCCCGGGGCAACAGCACCCTGAGAGACCAGGACCACGTAATCGCCATAGCGAAGCCGGGTTCGGTCGACCGCGTCACGTCCCTGTTCGGGTGATCCGAAGCCTGCTGGCCGGCCCGGCCGCGGGAACCGGGAGCGACCGGACCTGGGGTGGCATCCGGACCGCCACCACCTGGGGCGCTGCGGTGGGGATGATCTCCGCGGCATGCCTCGCCCTCACCGCCGGCCTCGTCGACCTCACGGCCGGTGGGGGTGACACACCGGTCCTGCTGATGGCCGGCGGGCTTGCCGGGGTGGCCTCGTCGCTACTCGTCGCCAGGGTCAACCGACCTGATCGCATCCGGCCCAGCGAGGTACTGAGCGGGGCGACCACCGCACTGGTGTCCATGGTGTTATGCGTGGCGGGCCTGTACCTCCTCACTGGTGCCGCCGGACAGCCCGACGACGCCCTGTTTGAGGCAACGAGCGGGGTGACCACCACTGCGCTGAGCGTCCTTGACCCCAGCTCTTTCGGTCGGGGCCTCCTGTTGGTCCGAGCAGGCAGCCAGTGGTTCGGTGGCCTCGGTGCCCTGGTCCTGGCCGTGGTCATTCTTCCATTCCAGGGCAGCGGCGGGGAGTTCGCCGACCGGTCAGGTCGCGACGGCCGTATTCCACTAGCCCCCAACCAGCGGGTTGCCCTCCGGAACATCTTCGCCCTCTACGTACCGCTGTCCCTGGTCATCTGGCTGGCCTACAACCTGGCCGGTTCCGGCTGGTTCGACTCCCTGCTGCTGGCCATGGCCACTGTCTCCACCGGTGGCTTCACCGGACCCGGAAACCTCCTTGTCGACGGGGAAACGAGATGGGTGGCCGTGGTCGGGATGATTCTCTCCGGAACAAGCATTGTCGTGCTGTGGCGACTTGTGGTCGGCCGGGGGCGGGGACTGCTCCGTTCTCGGGAACTCCGCTCCTACCTGTCGATTCTGATCGTGGCGACTGGCCTCTTTCTGGCCTGGTCCGGGCCTATGGAAGGCGTCGACCTGCGGGAGGCCCTGTTCACCGTGTCCTCGGCCATCACCACCACCGGATTCCCGTCGGACCCCATGGGGGAGTGGTCAGCCGCTCTCCCAGTGCTCCTCCTGCTCCTGGTGGCCATCGGGCCGATGACGGGCTCAGCGGGAGGAGGGTTCCAGATCCTCCGACTGCGGATCCTCCTCAACAGCGCGACACGCGAGATGGTGCGCCAACTACACCCGCGGGTCGTCGCCCGGGTGCGCCTCGGCGGACGGGTCGCCGAGGAGAGTACGGTCCGCCAGGCCACTGTCGTCCAGTTCGTCTTCGTGGCCGTCCTTTTCACCACGGCACTAGTCGTGGCCACCCTCGGCCTCGACATAGCGGCTGCTCTGTCAGCAAGTGTTCATGCGGTGTCCACCGCCGGTCCGGTCCGGGCCCTGGACGGAT
>JAKUSA010000044.1 GCA_022449565.1 Acidimicrobiales bacterium
ACGCAGCGCACGCCCTACTGCACCCGGTAGCCGGTGGGAACCTGACGTCACGACCCGAAGGCTACGTAGACCGGCAGGGGTGCCCCTAGGCCAGCGGCCGCCTGGGGGATCCCTTTGTGGATCAGATCTCCAGTTGTCCGGCCAACGACTCGACGGACTCGATGAACTCCTCGACCATGTCCATCACCACTCGACCGGCGGGACGGGACTTGTTCATCGAACCCACGATCTGGCCGACCGGGTAGGTCACCAACTTCTCGGCACCGGAGCCCGAATGGTGGGCGGCCCGGTTTATGCGGGCCATCGCGCTGTCGATCAGCATCGGCTGCAACGGCATGCCCAGAGGGTCCGGGGTGTCCTCCCGGTCCCACTCGTCGGTCCAGGCGCTGCGCAACAGCCGGGCCGGCTTGCCGGTGTACGACCGGGAGCGGAGGGTGTCCCCCGACCCGGCTTCGAGCAGTTTGGCCTTGGCCACCGGAGGGGTCTCGGCCTCTTCGGTGGTCAGCCAGACCGACCCGCACCACACACCGGCCGCCCCCAGGGCCATCGCCGCGGCCATCTGCCGTCCCCGACCGATGCCGCCCGCTCCCAGCACCGGGACGGGATCTACTGCGTCGACGATCTCGGGCACCAGCACCATGGAGGCCACCTCGCCGGTGTGACCGCCGGCCTCGTAGCCCTGGGCGATGACCAGGTCGACACCTACGTTGACGTGCCGTTCGGCGTGGGCCCGCGCTCCGGCAAGGGCCGCAACCCTGATGTCGGCCTCGTGGCACCGGTCGATCAGATCACTCGGCGGCGAACCGAGGGCGTTTGCTACCAATACGGGACTGAAGGCAAGGGAGATGTCGAGCTGCTGGGAGGCCCGGCTCGCTGAGAACGGAGCGTCGGCGCTTTTGTTAGTCCATCCGGCCTCCGACTGGTCGTCGGTGGCCTCGGGCACCTCGTAGCGTTCGAGCAGTTCGCTGAGGAACTCCCGGTGCCCGTCGGGGATCATCGTCGAGATGTCCGAGGCCTGCAGCCCTCCCTCACCGTCGCCGGTGTACTTGGTGGGCACGACGAGATCCACGCCGTAGGGCCGATCGCCGATCTCTTCTTCGATCCAGGCCAGGTCGACTTCTAACTGGTCGTCGCTGAGAGCCACCGCGCCGAGAACACCCATGCCACCAGCCTGCGACACGGCCACCACCACGTCCCGGCAGTGGCTAAAGGCCAGAATCGGGAACTCGATGCCGAACATCTCGGTTATTGGCGTACGCATCCTGGTCTGCTCCTAACACGGGCCGGGGCACCGCGCGACCGCCAAAGGGTCGGGTGGCGACCGACATTAGTGTTCGAAACCCAGCGACATCGACGAGGCCGCAGCCGACCCGCTTCCTGGGCCCCAGCCGATACTCTCCCCTGAGTCGCGGGCCGCCGGGTCCCGGGGCAAGACACCGGAGGCCGGGCTGGCGTGCGCATCGCAGTTGTATTGGAGCGGGCGGGCGGCGAACGGCGGGTGGCCGGCACCCCCGATTCGGTAGCCGACCTGGTGGCCGACGGTCACGAAGTGGTCGTGGAGACCGGCGCCGGGTTGTCCGCCGGGATGCCCGATGCCCTCTACGAGCAGGCCGGAGCGGTCCTGGCCGCCGACCGGCCGACCGCCCTCGGTGCCGGTGGGCTGATCCTGGGAATCGAAGGACCGTCCGAAGCCGAAGACCAGGCCGGCCTGGGCCCCGACCACGTGGTGGTCGGCCTGTTCGACCCGGTTTGGCGGCCCGAGCCGATGGTCCGACTGGCCGCGACCGGCGCCACAGCCTTCTCCCTTGACCTGGTGCCCCGAAGCACCCGGGCCCAGGCCATGGACGTCCTGTCCTCGCAGGCCACCGTGGTCGGCTACCAGGCCATCCTGGTGGCCGCCCAGCGCCTACCCCGGCTGATGCCGATGCTGACCACGGCGGCCGGCACAGTCCCCGCGGCCCGGGTGGTGGTGCTCGGCGCCGGGGTGGCCGGTCTCCAGTCCATTGCCATGGCCCGACGGCTCGGCGCGGTGGTCGCGGGCTTCGACATCCGGCCCGAAGCGCTCGAAGAGATCCGCTCGATGGGGGCCCGAAGCATCGAGGTCGCCGAGGGGGCCGACCCGCTCGACCCGGACGTCCAGGCGGCGGCGTTGACACCACGGCTGGCCGAAGCCGACGTGGTGGTCACCGCGGCGCAGATCCCCGGACGGGCCAGCCCGACTTTGATCACCGAGACCATGGTCGACGCCATGCGACCGGGGTCGCTGGTAATGGACCTGTCGATCCAACGGGGCGGGAACTGCACGCTCACTCGGGCCGACGAGGAAGTCGACCACCGGGGGGTGACCGTCCTGGGTCCCACCGACCTTGCTTCCGGCTCACCGGTTACGGCGTCGCGAATGTTCGCCGCCAACATGGTCAACCTGGTCCGGCACCTGATCGTCGACGACGCCCTGGTGACCGACCCGAACGACGAGATCGCCTCCAGCATGCTGGTCACCACCGGAGGGACGGTCGTCCACCCGGATGTCTGCCGGGCACTAGAAGACGCCGGCGGCTCCGAAGCCGAGAAGGGCACCGGGTCGTGACTCTCCTTCTGGCCGTCACCCTGTTCGTCCTGGCCGTCTTCCTCGGCATGGAACTCATCGCCAAGGTGCCGGCGACCTTGCACACCCCGCTGATGTCCGGGTCCAACGCCATCTCGGGGATCACCCTCATCGGGGCGCTGGTCTCTGCCGGTACCGAGCACACGACCCTCACCACGGTCCTGGGGTTCTTGGCCGTCACCCTGGCCACCGTGAACGTGGTCGGCGGGTTCCTGGTCACCGACCGGATGCTGTCCATGTTCTCCAACCGGCGGAAGCGTCGGGAATGAGCACACCGGACGTCATCTCGATCGGCTACCTGGTGGCCGCTGTCCTGTTCATCCTGGGCCTGAAGGCCCTGGGCCGCCCACGCACCGCCCCTCGAGGCAACCTGCTCGGTGCCACGGGAATGCTGCTGGCCATCCTGGTCACCCTCCTCGACCAGTCGATCATCAGCTACGGCGTCCTGGTGGCCGGTCTGGCCCTCGGCGGGCTCATCGGCGCGGTCCTGGCCCTCCGGGTCCAGATGACCGCCATGCCTGAACTGGTGGCGCTGTTCAACGGCTTCGGCGGGGGAGCGTCGGTGCTGGTGGCCTCGGCGTCGTTCATCGAGGCGGTCGACCTGGGACGGGCCGACAACCAGCTCGCGGTGGCCGCCGCCCTTACCGCACTGATCGGCGCGGTGACCTTCACCGGGTCTTTGGTGGCCTTCGCCAAACTCCAGGAGTCGTTGAAGTGGTCGGGGTTCGGCGGTATCCAGATCTTCAACGCGGCAGGGATGACAGCCGGGGTGGTGCTGGTTGTCCTGGTGACCGCACAGCCCGGAGAGTGGGCCTGGCTCTGGGCGCTGGTGGCCGTAGGCCTGGTGGTCGGAGCCACGGCCACCCTCCCGATCGGCGGGGCCGACATGCCCGTGATCATCGCGCTCCTCAACTCGTTCTCCGGCCTGGCCGCCTCGGCCACCGGGTTCGTGCTGGAGAACTCGCTGCTCATCATCGCCGGATCGCTGGTCGGGGCCAGCGGCCTGATCCTGACCCGGATCATGTGCGTGGCCATGAACCGCTCGATCCTCGACGTGGTCTTCTCGGCGGCCCCAGTGGCCGTCGTCGGCGACGGCGACGAGATCTACGAAGGAAAGATCGCCTCCACCTCGGCTGAGGAAGTAGCCATGCTCCTCGAGACGGCCAGCCGGGTGGCCATTGTGCCCGGCTACGGCATGGCCGTCGCCCAGGCCCAGCACGCGGTCCGGGACCTGATGCAAACCCTGCAGGACTCCGGGGTCGAGGTGGTGTTCGGGATCCACCCGGTGGCCGGCCGGATGCCCGGGCACATGAACGTCCTCCTCGCCGAGGCGGAGATCGCCTACGAACTGCTGCTCGACATGGGCCAGGTCAACCCCACGTTCGCCCAGACCGACGTGACCATCGTCATCGGCGCCAACGACGTAGTGAACCCGGCCGCCCGCACCGACCCGGACTCGCCGATCGCCGGCATGCCAATCCTGGACGTGGATGAATCGCGCACCGTGGTAGTGATCAAGCGCTCCCTCAGCCCGGGCTTCGCCGGGATCGCCAACCCGCTGTTCGCCGCTGACAACACCCTGATGCTGTTCGGCGACGGCCGCCAGGCCACCCTGGACATCGTCGCGGCGCTCGTCAACGCCTGAGCGACATCCCGGCCCGGGTCGGCCCGCTGACCCTTCACCTGATGGTCACCGGCGGGTCACGCGGGTCTGGGCATCCGGATCGGTGGTCTGAAACAATCCGCGGATGCCGTCGCGGTTGGGGGTTGCGCTAGCCGTCTGCCTCGTCGCGGCCTGTGGTGGGGCCGCGATCGACGGATCCGAGCCGAGCGCGACCAGTGCGGCTGCCACTTCGGTAGCGGTCGAGGACCCAGCCGCTCCGGAGACGACGAAGGCACCCGCCGCTTCTGAGACAACCGAGGCCACCGACGCCGTCGTCGAAACCACGCAGGCCCCCACAGTCGCCGAGAGCACCACCACCCAGCCCGCGTCCGGCGACAAGGAGGTCATCGAAGATGTCCCAGCCTTTGACACCAGCTCCTCATTTGCGTGCGAATCCCTGGCACTCAGTGAGGGAACGGCATTTGAACTTTGGGGACGGGTGCCGACCAGCGACGAGATGGCCCTGATCGCGCAATGTCCTCCTCCGACGCATGACTACTCATGTGTCGAGGAGGTCCTAGGAATGGACAGGAACGACTCGTTTGTGCTCGGTAGGTCCTCGCCTACGGCCGAAGAGCTCTCCTTGGTTGAGCATTGTCGGTTTGGTGGTCACTTCGATCAGGTCGGCGGTCTCGACGGTGACGGGACAGTGGCCCAACCGGCGTCGACGACCAGCGGTGTGCCTGTTGCCTTCGACCTCCAGTCGACGTTCGAATGCGTGATGGAAGTTCTCGGCCCCGACGTGGCCTGGGGACTGGGTGATCGGATGCTGCCCGCTCAGATGCTGGTCGAGGTTGGGGATTGCCCGATGCCCACCCATGACCAATGGTGCATCTTCGATTTCGTCGGAAAGACGATGCTCGACAACCTGGTGACCGGTCGCTATCACCCGACGGCGGAGGACGCCGCCATGGTCCAGCACTGTCGCATCGCTGAAGGTTCGACTTGGGTGTCGTGGCTCGGTGGGACGCAGTCTTCCGCCGATGCGCCGTCGGTCGGCGTCGATCAGGCTTTCGGCGACACCGCTCCCGACCAGGACTGGGACTACCCCGCCGACGACGGCCAGGGCCAGACCGACGAGGCCACCCAGTCCGGGCCGCCGTGTCTCCGTGGCGACCATGGAGACGCGCTCGGACCGGAATGCAACGTCCCGCTCCCCACGTTGGGCCCGGGGGTCACCCGCGGTGAACTGGTCGGCATCCGCGGCGCTCCACCTGCCCGCGTCATGCCGACGACATCGGGCTGCGAGGTCGTTGAGGGCGGTCGGTGTGCCGAACTGCGGTGGGAACCAGTGGCACCACTGCTCGCCGGAGACTTCACATCGATCCAGATCGCGCCGACCGACCCGAACATCATCTACGCGGGCATCGACTCGAACGACATGTCGCTCTACAAGAGCATCAACGGTGGAGCGTCGTGGCAAGTGACGCACGTGACGGGCCACACCTCCGGGGTGGCGATCAGCCCGACCGATCCTGACACGGTCATCTACACCAACCTGGAAGCGCCGACCCAGCACACGACCGATGGTGGAGCGACCTGGTCGGCGGTCATGGGGGGTATTGCCCAAAAGCCGTACACCACGGTGTCCTTTTCACCAAGCGATTCCAATGTCGCCTACACGGCGAACGTTCCAGGTCCCTCCCGCGGGGGAATGTGGCCTCCGCCACCGGCCGAGATCTACCGGAGCGACGACGCGGGAGCAACCTGGACCCTGACCGGGGCCTGTGACACATGTGGAGCGATCCAGACACTTGTAGTCGAGCCGGGCGATCCCGATGTCCTCTGGGTAGCCGCCGACGGGGGTCTACAGGTAAGTCGGGATCGCGGCGCCAGCTGGAGCGGCAACCTTTTGGACTGGGTCGATTGGCGGTCCGACTCGGGCGGAGGGGAATACACCATCGGCGTCGCTCTGCGCCCCGACGACCCCCGCGTCATGCTGGCCGCCACGGCCGAGAAGGGCCTCTTCCGGTCCACCGACGGCGGAGTCACATGGAGCGAATCCAACTCCGGGCTGGCGACGAGCATGCTGCACCGGCTGGCGTTCGCCGCCAGCGACCCCGCAGTCGTGTACCTGTCCACCCACGAGGGCGTGTACCGCAGCGGCGACGCCGGCCAAACCTGGACCTACCGCAGCACCGGCCTTCCGTACCTGTTCGTCAACGCCATCGCCGTCGACCCGACCGATGCGGACATTGCCTACGTGGGCACCGCCGCGGAGGTCAACACCACCCACACGAAGCACTACAACCCGGGTATGCACGAGGGCCAGAACCTCTACAAGACGACCGACGGCGGCAGGACCTGGTTCCCCAGCGGCGACAACATCTACGAGCGGAAGGTGACACAGATGTCGACCCACCCGCTCGTCCCGTACGTGCTGTGGGCCGGCGGGGAATCGGGGCGGGGCGGGTTTGCCACTACCGACGCTGGAGAAAGTTGGGCGGTGTCGCCGTCCACCACAGCCCACTACCCGATGGTGTACGCCTTCTCCCACAGTCTGCCGACCGAGATGTACCTGACCGCCTGGTCCCACCACGACGAACTCGTCAAGAGCACCGATGGGGGGGCGAGCTGGTTCGGACTCACCCTCAACGTGGCCGCGGGGATCGGCGAGGCCACAAGGGCGGCCGGACTGTGGGACGAGACGGACCCCAAATACCACCTCCACGGCTTAGCCGTGGCACCATCGGACCCGAGCATCGTCTACGTCGGATCAGTCCACGACACGATGTACCCCGACGTGAACTTCACCCTTTTCGGAATCCACATCTTCCGATCGGATGACGGCGGAGCGACGTTTGTCGAACGGGACATCGGGTTCCCGATCGAATCAATCTCCTCGGTGAACGTCATCGTGGTCCACCCGGACAACCCGGACATCGTGTACGCGATGACCACCCTGCACGAGTCCGACAATGCGCTCGGCATCTTCAAATCCGTCGACGGTGGCCTCGCGTGGACTTCGGTGAACGACGGGCTCGATCTACGGACGAACGACCTCCAGATGGATGCCGTCGACCCCGACACGCTGTACGCCGCCACGGAAGGTGGCGTGTACAAGACGACCGATGCAGCGGCGGCGTGGAGTCGAACCTCGGACGGCATACCCGAGCAGCCCGTGATCGACCTGGCGATCGATCCGGTCAATCCCCTGGTCCTCTACGCCATCACGCCAGACGACCTCTATCGAACCAAGGACGGAGGTGGGCACTGGTATCCGGTCAGCCTCGGCATACCCCTACTGGTGCCGATCGACTCATCCGACGACATGCGTGGTCGGTCTACCGTCGGCCATCAGGGCCATCGGGAGTACGGGGGCACCTTTGTGCAGGACCGCTCGCTGGAGATCGACGCGACGGGTCGGGTGGTCTTCGTGGTGGCCAAAACCAGCGCCGAAGACGACAAGGAGGACCCGTTGGTTGTGAGTCACCTCTACCGTGCTGTGCTCGAGCCACTGCGGGCAACGGTGTACTCGTACCGGGTCCTCTCCGACGTTGTGGCCATCGAGTCCACCTCGAACATCTATGACCTGGTGATTGACGAGAACAACGACGAGTTGCGGTTCACCGCTGCCGGACCGACCGGTACCGTGGCCTCAACCACGGTGACGATCCCTGTGTCACTCCTCGCCGGGCCGTTCGTCATAACTGTGGACTCCCAACCGGTGGATATCCAGACACAGGGCGACTCGGTCTCGTTCAGCCACAGCCACCGGGGCCAAAGCGAGGTCATAATCCGAGCCTCGCCCGCCAGCTGAGCCGATCGCCCTGTCACGGAGCATGACTCGGTGACCCATCTCGGCCCGATCATCCACGTCGCCGACCTGGAGCAACTGGGCGACACGGTGGTGGTCTGCGACGTGCGCTGGTACCTGGACGGCCGCTCAGGGCGCGACGCCTACCGGGCCGGCCACATCCCCGGCGCGGTCTTCGTGGACCTAGACGCCCACCTGGCCGGCCCGCCGAGCGCGGCCGTCGGCCGGCACCCGCTACCCGACCCGACTGACTTCGCCGACGCCCTCGGCGGCCTGGGAATCCGCCCCGACGACCCGGTGGTGGCCTACGACGACGTCGGAGGAATGGTGGCCGGACGCCTGGTGTGGATGCTGCGGATCCTCGGTCAGCCCGCCGCCCTCCTGGACGGCGGGCTGGATGCCTGGGCGGGACCCCTGGCCACCGGAGAAACGAAACCGACACCAGTTGATTGCCCGGCGCGCTCATGGCCGGACAGCGCCCTGGTCGACATAGACCAGGCGGCCGACTGGGTCGACCGGGGAATCCTCCTCGACGCCCGGGGCGTCGAGCGTTACCGGGGCGACACCGAACCGGTCGATTCCCGAGCAGGCCACATACCCGGAGCGCTAAGTGCCCCCTTCGCCGACAACCTCAGCGTCGACGGACGGTTTCGCAACGCCGACCAGCTCCGGAAGCGCTACGCCACCCTGGGGGTGGCCGACGCCGGTGAAGCGGTCGTCTACTGCGGGTCGGGGGTCAGCGCCTGCCACGACCTTCTGGCCATGGAGCACGCTGGCCTCGGACGGGGACGCCTCTACCCGGGCTCGTGGTCACAGTGGAGCGCCTCCGACCGCCCGGCCATCGTCGGCCCGGGACCTCAGACGTAGGTGCTGCCCTTCGGGGCTCCCTCGTCCTTGCGGATCATCACGTTGACCAGCGCCGGCCGGCCGGAGGCGAATGCTCGTTCCAGGGCCGGTCGGATCTCCTCGGGTCGTTGGCAGAACTCACCGTGCCCGCCGAGAGCCTCCACGACCCGGTCGTAGCGGGTTTCGGCCAGATCCACGGCCACCTTCCGATCGGCGCCGTACAGGCCGACCTGGGGGCGCAGCATCTGCCCCCAGGCGGCGTCGTTGCCGACGATCCCCACGATGGGCAACCCGAAGCGAACCGCGGTGTCGTACTCGAAGCCGTTAAGGCCAAAAGCCCCGTCGCCGTAGATGATCAGTACCTTCCGGTCCGGGAACGAATGCTGGGCGGCCAAGGCGAACGGCATCCCCACCCCGAGGGTGCCCAGCGGGCCGGGGTCCATCCAGCCGTCCGGGGTCCTGACCGGGATCACCTTGGAGGCTTGCGCGACGATGTCGCCCCCGTCGCCGATGAGGATCGTGTCCTCGTCGACGAAGTCGCGGATCTCCGCCGCGAAGCGCAACGGGTCCACCGGGCTCTCATCGGAGCAGAGCTGTGCCTCGAACTGGGCCTCCAGTTTGTCCTCCCGGGCCCGCAGTTCGGCTGCCCAGTCGGAAAAGTCGACCGCGGTATTCGAGGCGCCTATCTCGTCGAGCATCCGGTCGAACACCACCCCCAGGTTCCCGACCACGGCCACGTCTGCCGGCCGGTTCTGGCCGATCAGAGTGGCGTCTATGTCGAGTTGCACGATGCGGGCCCCGTCCGAGACGGCGCCGCCGAAGCGGAGCCGAAAGTCCAGGGGGGATCCGGCCAGCAGGAATACGTCGCATTCCCGAAGGGCCTCCCGGCGGACCCGGTTAAACAACTGGGGGCTGCCGTGGGGCATCTGGCCGCGACCCATGCCGTTGACAAAGGTAGGCAGCGCCGTCTCCTCAGCGAAGCGCTGCAGGGCCGGACCGCCCCTTGACCACTTGACGCCCGTGCCGGCCATCATCACCGGACGCTGGGCGGTGGCCAGAGTCTCCACGGCGGCGGCCACGTCGGCAGGGTCCGGGTGGATCACCGGCGGGGTGGCGGTGATCGGCGGGATGGCCACATCGTCAAGCGACGCCGGGCCCATGAGCACATCCATCGGGATCTCCAGGAACGCCGGTCCGGGTACCCCGGCCACGGCGTGGCGCACCGCCACCTCCACGTACTCGGGGATCCGATCGGTCTGGTAGCAGGCGTCGGCCCACTTGCTGATCGGCCGGATCATTCCCACGTGGTCCATCTCCTGGAGCGACCCGCGGCCCAAATTGGCGAACGGCCCTTGGCCGCCGATGACCAGGAGCGGACTGTTGGCCCGCCAGGCGTTGGCGATTCCAGTCACCCCGTCGGTCACCCCCGGGCCGGCGGTCAGCACAGCGCAGCCCAGCCGACCCGGGTTGAGTCGGCTATAGGCGTCGGCAGCGTGCACAGCGGCCTGCTCGTGGCGCACGTCGATCACCGGAATGCCCTCATCGAGGGCCCCGTCAAGGATCGGCATCACGTGACCTCCGGTGAGGGTGAAGATGACCCCCACCCCGGCCTCCCGGAGGGACCGGGCCACCAACCTGCCGCCGTGGGTCATCTCACTGGGTCCACGACGGTGGCCGCTTGTCCAGATAGGCCCGCATACCCTCGGCGGCCTCCTCGCCACGGAAAAGGCTGGCTGAGAGCTCTCCGGCCCATCGAAACGCCTCGTCGATTGGCATCCCCGGGACCCGTGCCATGAGCTGCTTGGCCGCCGCGATGGCCTCCGGTCCGCCCGCCTTCAGGTCAGCGACAGCGGCGTCCACCGCGGCGTCGAGTTCTTCGACAGGCACCGCGGCGTTGATGAGACCCATGCGGGCCGCCTCGGGGGCCAGGAACCGATTGCCTCGCAGGAATGCCTCGCGGGCGTCGGCGGGGCGAATCTTGGGTAGGCAGACCACCGAGATGATCGCCGGGGCGACGCCGATTCGCACCTCAGTGAACCCGAACTTGGCCTCCTCGATGGCGATGGAGATGTCCATCGCCGCCGCGAGACCCATTCCGCCGGCCACACAGTGCCCGGCGATCCGGCCTACGTACGGCTTGGGCGATTCCCGGAACCTCCCAAACAGGCGTGTCGGGTCGACCGGTCTCGACGAAGAGCCACTGCCGCCCGAGGAGCGTTCGGAGAGGTCGGCCCCGGCGCAGAACACCCGGCCCCGGTTGGTGAGCACCACCACTCGGACCTCCGGGTCGGCGTCGGCGTCATCGAGCGCTTCGGTCAACTCGGTTGTTAGGCGTGAACTGAGGGCATTGCGGTTGTCCTCGTCGGCCAGGGTGACGGTTAGCACCCCGTTGGCCAGGTCGGTTTCAACGGCGGCCATTAGGTCCTCCCGGGCTGCGGCCCGTCGGTCGGCGGGCCGGCAAACGCCTGGGCCCGGTGCATCCAGTCCAGCGCGGCTTCTCCGGTCAACTCCAGTGCGGTGTCGGCGATGTGACGTCGCTGGGTAACCACCAAGCAGAAGTCCTCGGCCGGTCCCCGGACCAAGTCGTCGGCTCCCTCGGCGCCCCAGGTCCACCGGGCCCCGGACGGACCGTCCAACTCGACTCGGACGTCGCCCTCGGGGGCGTCGAGACGGCGGTTGATGTAGGACCACTGCCGGGTGATGACGCCCAGTTGGGCTATGTGGCGAAGCCGGCCGGTGGCCGGCCGGTGGCCTCCAACGGTGTCGACCACGTCCTGGCCGTGGGCCCACGCCTCCATGAGCCGGGCGGTCAGGAACGACTTGGCCCCCATGGACGGCCCGTACCAGATCACCCGGGTGTCGTCGGCCAAAGTGGCCGCCGCCTCAGCCAGGCGCCCTCGCCCCACCCGCCAGGCGTCTAGCAGCCCGGCCGGTCCCAGGCCCCGTAGTCGACCCAGGGTGAACTGGTCGACGGCGTCGTCACCCCCGCCGGCTACCCCCATCAGGTCATCGACCATGGTCCGGAAGTGGTCCGGGTCCACGATCGCTGTAGCGGCGGCCTCGTCGAAGTAGGTGAGGTGAGCGACCTGGTCGGCCACCGTCCACCGGGGGCTGGGGGTAGCCCGACTCCAAACCTCTATGTCGAGGTCGGCCACCACTTCGTCGAGGGCCTGCTGTTCGGCAACCAGGTCGGCGGCTACCTCAGCCACGTCCACGATGGCCTCCCTTCTCGTCGGTGGTGGTCACGGCCCCTGCTCCCCGCCGGGGGCGGTCAAGCCCCGCAGGATCACCTCAAGGGCCTGGTCGGCGGCCTGTTTGGGCGAGGTTCGCAGGGTGGTCACAACCTCGGCCCGGGAGAAGTCTCGGCCCACCCCGGCCATGACCCGGGCCAGGGCCGCGGTGTCCACGTCGTCGATGTCGCCTTGTTCCACGGCCATGTCCAGCAGGCAGCGGGTGACGGCCACCAGGTAGGCGGAGTGGTCGTCACTGAGTAGCTGGGCGGCGGGGACCGCCTCCAGGTCCCGGGCGAAAGCCTCGGTGGTGTTGGCCACCGCCACGTTGGCCGCCCGCAGGTAGGTGGTGATGGCCTCCAGGGGGGCCATGTC
>JAKUSA010000045.1 GCA_022449565.1 Acidimicrobiales bacterium
TGCCAGACGGTGGGTCGATTGTCGGCCTGGACTTCGACGCCCGTTTCGCCTGGCCGGCCTACAACTGGATGGGGGTGGCCAAGGCTGCACTCGAGTCCACCTCCCGCTACCTAGCCCGGGGGCTCGGACCGGACCGCAAACGGGTGAATCTGGTGGCCGCCGGACCTGTCAGGCCGATGGCCGCCAAGAGCATCCCGGGCTTTGCTGCCTTCGAGGATGCCTGGGGTGCCCGGGCTCCGCTGGGGTGGGACGTGGACGATCCGGAACCGGTGGCCAAAGCCTGTGTGGCCCTGTTCTCCGACTGGCTACCGGCCACCACCGGCGAACTGCTCCACGTGGACGGTGGCTACCACGCGGTCGGTGCCTGATCGGGTCGACGCAGTGCCCGGCGGGTCAGTCGCCGTTCGCGGCGTGGTCGAGGGGTACGTCGATGGGTAGCCGGTCACCGCAGTGGGCGTCAACTATCGGGTAAGGGTTGACCTGGTTGCCCCGGCCGGCCGGGTGGTACTCGAAGTGGAGATGGTTGCCGGTGGCGTTGCCGCCCGACCCCACCTGGCCGATCGGGTCCCCAGCCTTGACCCGCCCCGGTGAGCCGAACCGGAGCAAGTGGGTTCCGAAGTAGTAGTCGCCGTTGTCGCCATGGAGACTGAACGACCGGCCCCCAACTGTGTCCCAGTAGAACTGGATTCTCCCGTCAACAGGTGCACGCAGCCGGGCGCCGCGGAAACCGATGAGGTCGACTCCCTGATGGGGCTTTCCGCTCGCCCGTACCTCGTGCCACGAGTCGTAGAACTTGATTGTGCCGTCCACCGGGCACACCCAGTCGTCGTTGGCCAGAATCCGGACCACGGCGGACATGTTGCGAAGCACCCGCGCGTCCTCCTCCAACCGGACCCGGTCCTCCTCGTCGAGCCGGTCGAGACTACGGGCGTAGTCGGCTCGGAGTTGGTCGGCGCTGCGGACCTGGTCGGCCACTAGGCGGTTGACCGCCACCAGGGAGGCGGTAGCCGCCCTATGCCGGGCCCGGACCGACCGGAGGAAGCCGCCGAAGTAGAGGAGGCTCCGACGAACCTCCTCGACCCGGTTCAGGGTCAGGGTCGCCAGCCCGGAGGCGGCCTCGATCAACGGCTCCAAGTCCGTGCTGCGCTCGACAATCAGGGGGTCGTCAACCGTCTCGGCGATCACCAGCGAGGGGTTCGACTCCTCGGCGACAGCAACCGGCACGGTGGCCAGTATCAACACCAGACTGGCGCCGAGGAATCCGACAGATCGGGGCACTACTAAAAACTAGCGACCGGTGGGCCGGGTTCCGGCCAGTCACCGGTCACCTTTCAGGCTCCGGGCGCAGGGGCGTCCGATTCGTCCCTGATGTCGCCGACCAGTTCCTCGATCACGTCCTCCATGGTCACCAGGCCGATTGTCGAACCGTTGGGCTCTCGAACTAGCGCCAGGTGGTTTCGGGCCCTACGCATCCGGAGGAGGAGGTCGTCGAGCGGAAGGTCTGGTTCTACGACAAGCATCCGTCGTCTCAACTCGAGGGGGATCGGCTCATCCTGTGCTTCGGGTGGCAGCCGAAACAGGTCCTTGACATGGAAGAACCCGACCAGGTCATCGGGCCCGGCGCCCGATACCACTAGCCGGGAGTGTCCGCTGGTCACTATGACATCCTCGATCTCGGCCAGGGTCATCCGCCGGTCGACGACCACCATCTCGGATCGGGGGATCATCACCGAGGTCACTGAGCGGCTGCCCAAGTGGAGTGCGCTGGCCAGCAGGTCGTGTTCGAACCCCTCGATGAGACCCTCGGACCTGGAGGCGACAAGCACTGCCGAGAGCTCGGCTGCACCGAGCGAATGTTCCAGCGAGTCGACCGGTCGATGGCCGAGGGGCCTGACGAGCAAAGCCGCCGCGCGGTCTAGGACCCAGATGGCAGGTGCCGAGACGGTCACAAATGCCCGGTGGACGGGCATCGTCCAGCCCAGCGTCCGCTCCGGGTCGGCGATGGCCAGGTTCTTGGGTACCAGCTCCCCAAACAGCATCTGGAGCACCGACGCGCCAGCAAGGGCTACCAGCCAGCCCGTCGTCTCGACGGCCGCCTCGGGGACACCGACCGGCTCTAGCGCCGAGGACACCCACGGGCCGATGGCCGGCTCGGCCAGAATGCCCAGCGCGACGCTGCTCAGAGTGATCCCCAACTGGGCTCCCGACATCTGGCGTCGCAGGTCGGTCCGGGCGGTCAACGCCAGGCGGGCCCCCCTGGACCCACCCTCAGCCCGAGCCTGTAGCCGGGAGGTGCGGCTGGTCACCAGCGCGAACTCGGTGGCGACGAACACCGAGTTGACGGCGATAAGGGCCACCACGGCGGCCAGGGCGAGCAGCGTCATCGCGACGGATCCACCCTTTCGCAGCCCGGGGCCCCGGGGGCGACTATCCGGAGGGTGGCTACCCGGTGCCCATCGACGGCCACCACCTCGATCCGCCAGCCATCGAACACCACCATGTCGCTGACCTCAGGCAGATATCCCATCCGAGCCACCACGAACCCGGCGAGTGTCTCGTAGGGACCCTCGGGAACACGGAATCCGGTGGCCTCCTCTACCTCGTCAAGGTTGAGGCGACCCGACACCACAGTGCTGCCTTGGGCTTCGGAGCGGGTACGCACTTCGACGCGGTCGGTCTCGTCGCCGATCTCGCCCAGGATCTCCTCGAGGATGTCCTCGAGGGTGATGATCCCCGCCGTGCCGCCGTGCTCGTCGACGACCACCGCTAATTGGTTCCGGCGGACCCTCATGTCAGCCAGGACGTCTTCGAGCTCGCGGGTCTCGGGAACGGCAAGCACCTGGTGCATGAGATCGACGACCGGTACCCGTCCTCGTTCCGCCGCCGGTCGGCCATACAGGGACTTGACGTGCACGACGCCGACGATGTCGTCGAGATCCACTCCGTAGACCGGGAACCGGGAATGGCCGGAGTCCAGGGAGAGTTGCACTAGCGCGGTGGCCGGCTCGTCCCGCTGCAGTGCCTCGATGGCCACCCGGGGAACCAGCGCGTCGGCAGCTGTCTTGTCGGCGAACCGGATGGAACGAAGAAGGAGGGTGGCCTCGTCGGGGTCGATAGAGCCGTCGTCCGCCGAAGTCTCAATCAGGTCCTCCAGTTCGTCGAGAGTGCGCGACGTCTGGATCTGCCCCTTCGGCTCGACGCCGAGAAACCGGACGATCGCGTTGGCGGTCCGGTTGAGCAGGTCGACCAGAAGACGGGTGGCCACCCCGTAGGCGGTGATGGCCGGGGCGAGGGCCAGTGCCGTGCGCTCCGGGATGGCCAGGGCCACGTACTTGGGTACCTGCTCGGCCACCACTAGGTGGAGCACGGTGGCCAGCCCGATAGCCAGGGCGATGCTGGCCCCGGTGGCTTGGGCATCACCGCTGAGGATGCGGGCCACCGTCGGTTCGGCCACAAACCCCAGGAGGAGAGCGGCCAGGGTGATTCCGAATTGTGCGCCGGAGAGGTGACGGGTCAGCGACTCCTGGAGGCGACGTACCCGACGAGCCGATTTCTCACCGGCCTCTGAAGCGGCATCGATGCGGGCCCGTTCCACGGCAACCAGACTGAACTCGGCCGCCACGAAGAAGGCGTTGACGACGAGGAGGACCCCGATGGCGACCAGGCCCGACCAGATGGACACGCACCACTGAGCCTACCGATAGGCAGCCCCGGACTCGGGCCCGTCCGATGGGTCGGGGGTTCCTGAGGGTCCGGTACCGTGCGGCAATGCCCGCCGACCCGGTTCACCGACCTGGGGCGACCGGAATTGACCCGGACCGGTCGAAGTGGTGGGTGCGACGCCTCGTACCGTTACTGCGAGCCCAACGGGCAATCTTCGCCGTCACGATGGCCTGTGGCCTGGTCGGCCTGGTGGTCCAGGTTTCGGTCCCCATGGTGCTCCGTCGGGCAATTGACGTCGCTCTCGACCAACCCTCCGGGGGGTTGTACGGCTACGTCTGGGTGCTTCTGGGAATGGCCGTCGCGGCGTTCGGCCTCCGCTTCACCTACCGGTATCTGCTGTTCATGACGGCCTACAGGATCGAAACCGACCTGCGCTCCCTCATCTACCACCACCTGACCCGTTTGCCGTTCTCCTTCTACGACCGGGTGGCCAGCGGGGATGTCATTTCCCGGGCCAACTCCGACATCAGGTCCATCCAGTTGCTGTTGGCCTTCGGCCCGCTATGGGCGCTCGCCGCTACGAGTTTCGTAATGGCGTTCGGCCTGATGTTGAGCATCCACGTGCCGTTAGCGCTCGCCACCGTCGCCGGCATGCCGCTCGTCTACGTGCTGGCTCAGCGGATGCGCGACCACGTTTTCCCGTTGTCATGGGTCACCCAGGGGCGGATGGCCGAGGTGGCGATGGTGGTCGACGAGAACATCAGTGGCACCCGGATCGTCAAGTCATTCGCCGCCGAAGCCGAC
This sequence comes from Acidimicrobiales bacterium, assembly GCA_022449565.1. GTDB lineage: Bacteria > Actinomycetota > Acidimicrobiia > Acidimicrobiales > MedAcidi-G1 > JAKUSA01. The sequence goes on from JAKUSA010000045.1 coordinate 4,468, forward strand.
CAGATCGCCGTTCTGTCCCGAGCCGCCGGTCGGCTCCGCTGGTCGGCGACCGCCCTGATCGACGCCCGGGCCCGGTTCAACCCCGCTATCGAGGCGATCCCCCGCCTGGGCATGGCCGTGGTCCTCCTCTATGGGGGCTGGCTGGCCATCGACGGCCAGGTCGGGGTGGGCACTCTGCTGGCCTTCAGCACCTACGTGATCATGATCTCCGTGCCCTTCCGAATGCTCGGCTTCGTCCTCCTCCAGTACCAGCGGGCCGCGGCCTCCTCGATGCGGATCTTCGAGATTCTCGACGAGGACCCGGTGATCAGGGACCGGCCAGGAGCCCGCCCGGTCGGCGACGCGGCGGGCCGGGTCGAGTTCCGCGACGTCCGGTTCGCCTATCCCGGCGGCGATAACCCGGTGGTGCTTGACGGTTTCTCTCTGACCGTCGAGGCCGGGGAGACCGTGGCGCTGGTGGGGCGTACCGGATGCGGTAAGTCGACCGTCGCCCGCCTCATCCCCCGGTTCTACGACGTGGACGCCGGAGCGGTGCTGGTGGACGGGGTCGACGTCCGGGACCTCACCGTCGAGAGCCTCCGCCACCATGTCAGTCAGGTGCCTGACGAACCCTTCTTGTTCTCCGAGTCGATCCGCGACAACGTCGCTTTCTCCCGACCCGACGCCCCCCTCGATGAAGTGGTTACGGCAATCACTGCTGCAGGCGCCGACGGGTTCGTCACCGACCTCGAACACTCGTGGGACGAGGTGGTCGGAGAACGGGGCTACACGCTGTCGGGGGGTCAACGCCAGCGGATCGCCATCGCCCGCACCCTGCTGGCCAACCCACGGGTCTTGATCCTGGACGACGCCACAAGCGCCGTCGACGTCGAGGTAGAGGCCACCATCCATGCCGCGCTGCGGGAACTGCTGGCCGACCGGACAACGATCGTGATCGCCCACCGGTTGTCGACTATCAGCCTCGCTGACCGGGTAGTCCTTATCGAAGACGGCCGGGTGGTCGCCGAGGGCACCCACCGACACCTATTGGCCTCCGACGCCCGCTATGAGGCAATTCTGGCCTCCGGGACCGAACGGGCGAACCTCTGATGAGCTTCGGTGGACACCAGGGCGGCTTCAATATGGGACCCACCTCGGTCCAGGCCAACGCTGAGGCGGGTCTCCCGTTCGCGCAACTACCCGAGGGCTTCCTGGAACAGATCGATGAGGTTCTCGGACGGGAACCCAACCATCCCGAGCCAGATGTCATGTTCTCTCACAGCGCCTGGGACCGTCGGCCGTTTACCCTCCGATCGTTCCTAGGGCCCCACGCACCGTGGCTGCTCATGGCTTTGTTGCTGGTCGTCGTCGAGACCGGCCTCCAGAATCTCGGTCCGCTCCTTACCCAGGTGGCAATCGACCACGGCGTCATGGCCGCCAACACCGGGGTGCTGGTCGCCGCCTGTCTGGGCTACGTGGGGTCAATCGGCCTGGCCTCTGGGGCCTCTTTCCTCCGGCTTAGGTTCACGGGAAGGCTCGGCGAACGCCTCGTCTACGAGTTGCGGGTCAGGGTGTTCAGCCACTTCCAGCGCCAATCGTTGGACTTCTTCACCGAGGAGAAGGCCGGGGTCCTCATGACCCGCATGACCAGCGACATCGAGGCCCTGACCGTTCTGTTCCAGGAAGGCCTGGTCAACTTCGCCGTCCAAGCCATGACGCTGGTGGTCATCACCGTGTACCTACTGATCCTCAACCCGACCCTGGCCCTCGTGTGCCTGGTCGTGGTGATACCGGTCAACGTGGTGTTCACCCTGTGGTTCCGCCGGGTTTCGCGCGTGGGTTACCTACGGGTCCGGGATCGGATTGCCGACGTGTTGGCCGACCTCTCGGAAAGCCTGGCCGGGATCCGGATCATCGCAGCCTTCAACCGCCAGGGGCACAGCACGGCCCGCCATGACCGGATTGTGGGCGCCCACTACGAAGCGAACCTCTATACCGGTCGGGCCCAGGCTCTCTTCGGTCCAGGTACCGAGGCGATAGGCATCGCGGCCCAGGCGGCCATCCTGCTGGTTGGCGGACGGATGGTGCTGCGCGGCGACCTGAGCATCGGCGAGATCACCGCCTTCCTCCTCTTCTTGACCTCGTTCTTCGCCCCCATCCAGGGACTGGTGCAGCTTTACAACCAGTACCAGCAGGGCAGCGCGGCGGTGACGAAACTCCGCGGGGTTCTCTCCACCGAACCGACGGTCGCCGAGGATCCCACAGCAACCGACTTGCCCCTAATCGACGGCCACATCCGCCTGGACGGTGTCACCTTCGGTTACGACCCCGACCATCTTGTCCTACGCGAGGTGGACCTCGAGATCCTCCCGGGTGAGGTGATGGCGGTGGTCGGTCCGACCGGGGCAGGCAAGTCGACGATCGCCAAGTTGATCACCCGCTTCTACGACCCGACTTTCGGGCATGTGCTCATCGATCACCGCGATCTGCGTGGGACACGACTTTCGTCGCTTCGAAACCAGATAGGCGTCGTCCCCCAGGAGCCGTTCCTGTTCAATGGCACAATCCGGGACAACGTGTCCTTCGCCCGGCCCGATGCCACCGAAGGGGAAGTGCTGGAGGCCTGCAGGGCGGTGGGGCTCGACGACCTCCTGGAGCGCCTCCCGGCGGGCGTTGACACGCCGATCCATGAGCGGGGGTCATCGCTGTCGGCCGGGGAGCGTCAGCTGCTGGCTCTGGCTCGGGCGTTCCTGGCCCGACCTCGAGTCCTGGTTCTGGACGAGGCCACCTCGAATCTGGATCTCCTTTCCGAGTCGCAGATCGAAAGGGCCCTGGACACGGTGTTGGAAGGGCGAACCGCCCTGATCATCGCCCACCGGTTGGCCACGGCTATGCGGGCCGACCGGATCGCTGTCGTGGAGAGCGGCCGGGTGGTGGAGTTGGGGAGCCACGACGAACTGGTGGACCTTGGGGGGCGCTACGCCTCCATGTACGAAACGTGGATGACCCACGCCGAGCCCGACCCGGGGACGCTGTGACCGGCCCCGAGGTGGTTGCCGGCGCGGTCGTCTACATCGTGGGCTCCACCCTCCAGGGGGTAGTCGGCTTCGGGGCCAATCTTTTCGCCGTTCCGATCCTGGCCCTCATCGACCCGGGATTCGTTCCGGGGCCGGTGTTAATCGTCAACCCGCTACTCAGCGGCCTCTACACGTGGCGGGAGCGGGGGCATGCCGACCGCTCAGGTCTCAGATGGGCGCTGACCGGTCGCGTACCGGGAATCGCTATCGGGATTTTGGCGCTGGGCGCCGTCAGCGAGGACCGGCTCGGCGCGCTGTTTGGCGTCCTCTTGCTGGTCGCGATGGCGCTCCGACTGGTGGGCGTCAGCCCTCGGCGTACGCCAGGAACCCTGCTAGCCGGCGGTTGCCTGAGCGGCTTCATGGGCACTGCGGTCGGGGTGGGAGGTCCCCCCATCGCCCTCCTCTACCACGACGCACCGGGGCCGGTCCTGAGGGCCACCATGTCGCCGTACTTCCTCGTTGGCACAGTCGCGTCGGTGGCCGCGCTGGCGGTCAGCGGCCACTTCGGGGTCGACGACCTGTTGCTTGGCCTCTGTCTGGTTCCTGCAGCGTTGATCGGGGTTGCCCTCTCTAACCCCCTGCGAGGCATGCTCGACCGGGGTTGGGTTGCGCGGGGCGTTTACGGCCTGTCGAGTGCCGCCGCGGTGGCTCTGCTGGTCCGGTCGCTGGCTTGACCACCCGGACTCCGACCTAGGGTCGACGGCGTGGGTGGGCCGCTGTTGGAGTTGACGTCGGTGACCCGGCGGGAGGCGGGCATCACGATCGTCGACCACGTCAACTGGACGGTGAGATCCGGCGAGCACTGGGTGGTGCTCGGACCGAACGGTTCGGGGAAGACGACGCTGCTGCGCATAGCCGCCCTGCTACTCCACCCCACCCGAGGGGAGGTCACCGTCCTGGGCGAGACTCTGGGTCGTACCGACGTCCGTACGATGAGGTCCCGGATCGGATACGCGTCGGCAGCTCTGGCTGACTCTCTCCGTCCCACGGTCACCGCGGAGGACGTCGTGGTCACCTCCCTGTACGGGGCCCTGGAGCCATGGTGGCACGACTACCGGGACGACCAGCGGAAGTCGGCGCGGGACCTGCTCGATCGTGTTGGGTGTGGCCACCGGACCGACCACCGGTTCGGGACACTCTCGTCGGGGGAACGACAGAGGGTCCTCGTGGCCCGCATACTGATGGCCGACCCGGAGCTGCTACTCCTTGACGAGCCCACCGCGGCTCTCGACCTGGCCGGACGTGAGCAGCTGGTCGTCGTCCTCGGGGCCCTGGCCGCCGACCCGTCCACGCCACCGATGGTGCTGGTCACCCACCACGTGGAGGAGATCCCAGCGGGGTTCACCCACGGCCTGCTCATGGCCGATGGCTGTGTCGTGGCGTCCGGCCGATTGGAAGCCGTTCTGACTGAAACGAACCTGGCCCGGTGCTTCGGCGTCGAGGTGAGCCTCGCCCAGACCCAGGGCCGCTGGTCGGCCCGCGTTGATGGAGGCACGAGGTGAGCGGCCAGCGGGTCCTGGTGGTCACTGGAGGGCCCCCACCCCGGGCCATCGGTCGGCTCCCCGAGGCAGACATGGTGATCGCCGCCGACCGGGGAGCCGACAACGCGATCGCCCTGGGTCTGACCGTCGACCTGCTGGTCGGCGACCTGGACTCCGTGTCACAGGAGACCTTGGCCGCGTGCAACACAGTGGTGCAGCACCCGGTAGACAAAGACGACACCGACCTGGAGTTGGCCCTGGCCGCCGCGGTGGACACCGGAGCCGACGTGGTAACCGTTGTGACGTCGGCCGGTGGACGGTTTGACCACGCCCTGGCCAACCTGCTGGTTGCCGCATCCGACCGCTGGTCCGCTCTGAAGGTCGACCTTGTCGTCGACCGGGCGCGTGTCCACGTGGTACGCGACGAGGTCGTACTTGAGGGCCGGGTGGGCGAACCGGTCAGCCTGCTAGCCGTGGGCGGGCCGGTGAGCGGGGTGTCCACCACAGGACTCCGCTGGCCCCTTAACGGCGCCCGGTTGGAAGCGGGCCTCGGTCTCGGGGTGTCCAACGAGTTCGCCCAGCCGGAGGCCTCGGTCACTGTCGGCACCGGCGTCGTGTTGGTCATCCTGCCTAGTCCCGAACAGCCGTGACCGACGGGATCGTCCACCTTGCCACCGGAAGCCAAACCCGGGTGCTCGCCGAGGCCCTCTACCGTGAAGGCGCGATGGCCGACGACGACCCGGCCACCCGTTCCCGCGAGGCGTCGAGGCGGTTGGGTCCTAGACCTTCTCGGCCAGGCGGATCATCCGCTGGGCATCGAGGGGGAGTAGTGCCTTCTCGGGCGGGGGTCGCAGGCCACGACTGATAAGGGTCACGGCTACCTGACGGATGGTGTCGGTGCCGATGAAGCCCTGGTGACCCCGATGGACGACGGCCCGGGCGTCGGCCACCCATAGCAGCCAGGCGGTCAGGAACGGAATCTGCACGAGCACCGTCGGCTTCTTGCCACGGGTCGCCTCGGCAAGGACGGGCGGGCGGTCTCGGCGCTCCCAGGTCCGGAGGTTGCGGGACAGGGTGGCCTGGTCGGTGTGGAGTTGTTTCGCCAGGAGGCCCAGTGTCCCGTCGACCTTTACGAATCCGAGGGACGCCGGCCGAGCACCGGCCAGTCCCACGAGGCGGGCCCACCGTTTCTGGAGGTCGGCGCCCCGAATCCCGAAGCACGTCCTAGCCGCTTCGGGATCGGTCATTGCCGCGAGGAGCGGGTCACGGACGGCTCCGCCGAGGAGGGCGGCCCGGGTACACCCTCCGAAGCGTTGGGCGGACCGAAGACGGGCCAGGGCTTCGTCGCGGCTCTGCCGGACGTGGGCCATCACCCAAGGCTACGGCCTCCGGGCATCTGCACCCGGACAACCCCGGGTTGCCGGTGTCGGATCGGGGCAGGGGACGCGATCGGGTGGAGGATCGGTTAACAATGGTCGCGTGGGTTGGAGTGGTCGGGCCGGACCGGAGAGTCGACGATGAGCGTTCCGGGCCCCACGGTCATCGAATTCTTCCATTCGAAACCGTTCTCGCCGACCCGTCGGCTTTGCCTCGGGGAGGTCCGACTGCCCGCCGATGCCGGTTGCCTTCTGGTGTCCCGGATAGCGGCACGGTTTGGAGCCGCCGTGGACCGGGCGACAGCCGAGGAGGTCCGAGACCTCTGGGCGGTGCTCTGCCGGCAGAGTCGGGCGGACCAACCCCGGGGCCGCTACCGGCTCCAAACCGACCGAGTCGGCCTAGCCAGGGCTCGGGATTCCCTGGTGTCGGTTGGGGGGCGACCACGGCTCGTAGTTGTCGACCGCGACGTCGCCCCGGTGACCCACCTGTTGGCCGCGTTGTATGCGGCGGCGGGACGACGCCGACTACTCGACGGGTTCCTCGAGGGGTTCGAGAACCCGGAGCCGTGCAACGGGTTCAACGCTTCGTTGGGCTACCGATGGCCCGACACCCGCACCGAGGCGCTTGAACTATTCGGCCTTGGCGGAAATGGAGCGCCAGCCCCCGAGGTCAGGCGCCGCTACCGGGAACTGTTGCGGAAGGTGCACCCTGACAACGGTGGTGACCCAGAGGTGGCTGCTTCGAGGATTTCCGACCTGCAGCGTGCCCTGTCGGTGATCCTCGCCGGTCGCGACTAGCCAGAGGCATCCGGGCCAGCTACCCGGACGTCGAGGCGGATTAGGCACCGACGGTCGTCGGCCATGGCCCGGTGGTAGTCATCCCAGTCCGGGTGCTCGCCCCGCAGGATGCGGTAGTAGTCCACTAGGCCATCCATCGCTTCGGGGAGGGAAACGATCTCAGCGGTGCACCCCAGTTGGACCCACGAGCCGTACCAGCCCTCCGGAAACACGCACAGCCAGGCCCGCGGGTCGCGTCGGAGGTTCGTCACCTTGAAGGCGGTCTCCCGGGTACTCAAGACGATTGTCTCGTCGACCACCGCCAGGGTGACTGGAGACATCTGGGGTGTGCCGTCGCCCCGTGTGGTGGCCAGTACTGCCCGGTCGTTGCCCCGGACGTAGTCGATCCCGTCAGTGGTGTCCACGAGGTCGACCCTATAGGTGGTCTAGTTGGCAACGCGGACGGTGATCATTCCGGTCATGCCCGGGTGGAACCAGTGGTAGAGCGCAAAGAGCAACCACGACTCGGCCGGTGGTGGTCCTCCGAAAAGAGATCCAAGTCATCGGTCCGCTACTCGTGGTCGGAGAGCCCACCCGAAGTCGGTGGGACAAACCCCTCTGGCCAACGGGTTGTGTCGTCGTAGCGAACACCGTCGAGCACCCCGCCGTCGAGCTGTGCGCCGCGCAGGTCGGCGCCGGCCAGGTCAGAAAGGCTTAGGTCGACTTCGACAAGCGACGCGCCCCGCAGGTTGGCGCCGCTGAGGTTTGCGGCCCGCACGGTGGCACCGTTGAGGATCGCACTCCGAAAGTCCGCCCCGACGGCGAAGGCCCCGGTGAGGTCGGCTTCTCGAAGACAAGTTCGGGCGAGTGAGGAACCGGCCAACGTACTGGCCGCCAGCATCGCCCCAGTTAGGTCGGCCGCTGTCACCCATGCCCCGCCCAGGGCGGCCCTCCGGAGATCGGTGGCTACCAAACGTGCGTTTCCCATCCTGCAGCGGCTGAGCACGGCCCCCTCGGCCCGGGCGTCGGTGAGATCGACGTTCCAGAGGTTGGCGTGATGGAGGTCGGCGTCCGCGAGAATTGTTCTATGGCAGATGGCATATCGGAGGTCGGCCCCGATCAGGCAGGCACCGGAGAGGTCGGCTGAACTCATCACAGCACCAGCCAGGTGTGCATTGCTGAGGTCTACCGAGCGAAGGTCGGCATCGACGAGGTCCGCTCCGGCCAGATCGGCCCCAGATCGGATCTCGTACCCCTTCGCCTCCACGGCCCAGAGAGTACGG
>JAKUSA010000046.1 GCA_022449565.1 Acidimicrobiales bacterium
ACGGAGGAGGGTGTGGAGCGGCTGACCGTCACCGCCGACGGCCGGGTACCGGCCGACGCCTTGGGTCCCACCGCTCCCGTCTAAGCGCCGGGTATTCCTCGGTTACCGGATCTCCGCCGTTCCGGCCCGGGCCAGGGCGACCCAAGTCCGCCCAGGAGTTAACCGGATCGGCCGGCCGTTAGCGACCAGAGCCGCCGGCCTGGACTGGTCAGGACGCTCCCAACGACCGCGCACGACGTGCCCGTCGGTGAACACCCATGCTTCGCCGGATCCGCCGGTCTCCGCTTCTGGCGACCGGGAGTCGGCGGAACTTGTGCCATAGGTGGTGAACTGGATGACGACGTTGGGCGGTGCCACCCGGACCCCGTCACTGTCGCTGTGGGCGTCACCATTATGGGTACGTTCCCAACCCTCACCGTTCCACGCGTAGTCGATCTCGGCGTTCCCGAAGTCCACGAACACCCCGGCCACCGGTTCGGCCGAAGGGTGCAGCCCGTCGAGCACGGTACGGAAGGCGAACGGCGCTGTCGGGATCTCGTCGCGTTCGGGGTACTTCCCCCATAGGCGATCGGTGGCCGAGAACAGGTTGTGGGGGGCCCGCCGGGATGTCGACCGCCAGTAGAGGGAGCTGGCCGCGTCGTAGCCGACGTCGGTGAGTTCCGAGGCGGCGACCGCCCCGCGGGTGCCCCGGTTAGCGCCCGAGTAGGCGAACAATGGGCGGTCGAAGCCCTCGAGCAGTATGGGATCGGATGTACGGGCTGATCGGATCGGTCCGACCGAGCGGGCACCGGTGGTCTGGAAGACCGCGATCAGGCGGGTCAGTCCGGCTTCGACCAGCTCCTCATAGACAACGTCTGCCTGGTTGATGCCTTCCTGCGGTCGGGCGACCGAGACGTTGTCTATCTTGACGGCCAGGGCCGGTCGGCGGATCTCGTCACCCGGCAGACCCGACCACCACCTGGTAGGCGGCAGTTCCTGGATTAGTTCGATCTCACCCTCCAGGCGGACGATCTCACCCTCCAACCGGACGATCTCTTCCTGGTGGAGAACAATCTCGCCGCGGAGCCGTTCGATGTCACCACGTTGCTGCTTGATCTCGCCGTGGAGCCGCTCGATCTCGCCGTGGAAACGTTCGATCTCGGATCCCGACGCGGCGATCTTGGCGTCGACCACCTCGATGGAGGCCCGGGTGTCCTCGAGTTCCCTGAAGGAGGCCGCTTGGCGATCCTTAGCCAGAGAGATCTCCGTGTGGACCCCGGCGACTCGGTCGCCGGCGATGCGCATGCGGGCGTCGACGATCTCCAATCGTTCGTCGGTCTCCTGGATCAGGGCGTCGTAGAGGATCCGGCTCCGGATCCCCTCTAGCGCCTTGTCGGTCAACTGGGCGGACTGGGTCAGAACCGAGTTCATCCGCTCGTCGTTGCGGACGTAGGAGTCAACGGCCAGTTCCCTTCGCAGGCGGAACGGACCGGCCCGCGACGCCCAGACCTCGATGTACTCGTCGGCCAGCAACTCCAGCCGTACCGGGTACACCAGCATGCCCTCATCCTGGGTCACGATGCGGGCCTCGATCTCGGCGATCGCCACGTCGACGGCTTCGAGGTCACCGTGATAGGCGACGATCCGGTCCCCCTCGGCAACGATCGCTGCTTCCAGGCCGGAGATCGCCGACTCGGCTCCGACAATGGCCGCCTCCACCCCGACAATGGCTTCTCTCACCCTGACGATGGTGGAAGCCACACCGACGATCCCTTCCTCTACCTCGGCGATCTGTACCCGGACGGCCGCGATCGCCTCGTCGACGGGGCCCGCGGCTGCCGGGACGAGCGTGGCCACGGCCACCAGGGCCGCGGCTAAGCCGGCGACGACAAGTCGGGGAGGTCGCACGCCGCCGAGCGTAGAGCCCGCCCGGTCGGGGTTCGGGGCACCCGGGTGAAGCCGGTCAGGAGTCCTGGCCGAGGATCAGTGCGCTGGTCGGAACTGAGGTGCCGGCAGTCACGAGGGCGTGTTCAACGCCGTCAACCTGGTTTACCGAGGTTCCCCGGATCTGGCGGACCGCCTCGGCGATCCCGTTCATCCCGTGGATGTAGGCCTCGCCGAGCTGGCCTCCGTTGGTGTTGATTGGGAGGCGGCCACCCAGTTCGATGTTCCCATCGCGCAGGAAGTCCGCGGCCTCCCCTCGGCGGCAGAACCCGAACTCCTCGAGTTGGGGGAGGACCAGCGGCGTGAAGTGGTCGTAGATGTTGGCTACCTGTATGTCGTCAGGACCAAGTCCGGTGGCTTCCCAGAGTTGTCGCGCACAGAGCCCCATCTCGGGGATGGCGGCGATGTTGTCCCGGTAGTAGCTGCGCATGGCCTGCTGGTCGTCGGTCGCTCCTTGGGCGGCGGCGGCGATCACCGCCGGGGTGGGCGCCAGGTCCCGGGCCCGCTCCACCGTGGTGACCAGAAGGGCCTGGCCGCCGTCCGATTCCTGACAGCAGTCGAGAAGGCGCAGCGGTTCGACGATCCACCGGCTTTCCTGGTGGTCGGCGAGGGTGATCGGCTGTTCGTGGAAGAAGGCGGCAGGGTTGTTGGCAGCATGGCGCCGGTCGGCCACCGCGACTCGGCCGAAGTCCTCGGAGGTGGCTCCGTACTGGTGCATGTACCGGGTCGCGAACATGGCGACCCAACTGGCCGGGGTCAGCAGCCCGAAAGGCGACGTCCAACTGAAGGAGATGTCGAAGGACTCGGCACCACCATGTCGTCCCTGGACCCCGCTGCCGAACCGGTGCCAGGAACGCTCGTTGAAGGCCCGGTAGCAGAGGACGTAGTCGGCTGACCCGGCATGGACGGCCGCCGCGGCCTGTCCGATCGTCCCGCAGGCTGCCCCGCCACCGTGGGGGACCATGCTGAAGTGGCGGAGCGCCGGGATCCGAAGGTTCCGGGCGATCTCAATCTCCAGGTTCTGTTCGGCACTGAAGGTCACCATGCCGTCGACCTTCTCGGCCGGCAGACCGGCGTCGGCCAGCGCCGCCTCGCAGGACTCGACGGCCAACTCCATCGGCGTTCGGCCCGAGTCCTTGGAGAATTCGGTGGCTCCGATTCCGATGATCGCCGCCCGACCAGCGGCCCCTCGGCTCACGCTTCGCCTCCCGGGAGGTCGCCGAACACCAGCTCTGCGGTACCCGACACGTGAGTCCCCAGGCTGTTGGCGCCTTCGAAGCCCACCGTGACCAGGTCGTGGCCGTCGGCCGATTTGACGGCGGTTACCGATCCGCTGAGGGTCATGGTGTCGCCGGGGTGGTTGGGGGCACCGAGTCGTAGGTCGATGGATTGCCATCCGACATCCGGACCGGCCCAGTCGCCGATCCAGCGGCTGACGATCCCGCATGAGGTCAGGATGTTCATGAAGATGTCCGGAGTGCCCTTGGCCCGGGCAGCGTCCGGGTCATGGTGGACGTCTTGGAAGTCGCGGGTGGCAAGCGCCGTGGACACGATCAGCAGTGTGTCGATGGGCACAGGACTTAGCGGTAACCGGTGGCCGACCTCCAATTCCCCGGCGGCCAGCGTCGAGTCACGCCGGCGGGGTGCGGCCGGTCGGAACTGGTGGAGAGTGGTGTCGTCGTCAGTGTCTAGCCAGTGCAACTCGAGTGGCATTTCGACGTTGAGTTGGTCAGGACGCACCCCTGTCACGTTGGAGACAAGGCGCACGCCCTCTTCCAGTTCGACGAGCCCCACGACCAGTGGATAGTCGAAGGCCGGGGCCTGCGGGTAGTGGGGGACGGCCCAGCTGTAGAGGGTTCCACGACCTGAGGCGATCGTGTGGCCCAGGTCGGCTCCGCCACAGGAGAGACAGCGGACGGCTGGCGGGTGCTGTAGATGGCCGCAGTCGTCGCACGCTTGGATCCGGAGCTGGCCGGCCCGGCATCCATCCCAGAACCAGTCAGTGGACCGATTGGTGGCCGGTCGGGGTCGAACCGGTCGCTCCTCGGCGGTGTCGTCTTCCGGTCCTTGCCGACCGGTGCCCGGCCGGAACTTGAGAATCCGAAGTGTCATCGAGCCGACCCGGTTCCCGTCCTGGTCGGTGTAGAGGGTCTCGGTAGTCACGAAGTGTCCAACGCCCAGACCGGTGGACTTCTCCTCGGAGACCTCGGCCAGGGTTTGTGTTCCGGTCAGGAGATGACCCGGCCGGAGGAGACGGTCGTAGGAGTAGGTGGCATTGGTGGCTACCACGCCGACGAAGCCGGCGTCGTCGAGGAGTTGGTAGACACCCGCACTCGGTGTGTCCTCTACCGCGCGTTCAGGGGGTCCTCCTAGGTGCAGCCCGACCATTGTCCAGACCTGGAGCATTGCCGGGGGGGCGACGATTCCCCCGTAGGGGCCGGCCGCCGCCCTGTCGGGGCTGGTGTATAGCGGGTTGCCGTCGGCCATGGCGTCGCACCACGCTCGGATCACCGGTTCGCTCACGGGGTCTCGGGCCGTCCAGGGTTTGCCTGTCGCGCCGACCTGGGCGCAGAGCGCAGCCAGGAACTCCGCCTTCTCTTCGCCCGGGTTCACGCCCGCTGATCCGGGCCGCCCGCCGAGTGGGGTGTCGCTGTCGGCCACGCGCCCTCGCCTCCCTGGTCGTCGATCACCCTACCGGCGGCCCTCCGGCGGCCGGTAGGCCAGTCAGCGGGCTTGACACGTCGGGCACCAGGTGGTTGACCGCTGGTCGACGATTCGACCGGCCAGTGTGGTGCCGCAGGCTGGGCATGGCTGTCCGGCCCGGCCGTAGCAGTCCAGCCGGTATTGGTTGCGTCCCCGACTGCCGTCGGGCGTCCGGTAGTCCCTCAGGGTTGTGCCCCCGTGGCGGAGAGCCTCGGCGAGGACGTTGCGGATGTCCCCTAGGAGTCGGTCGGCTCGCTCCGGTCCGACCCGCCGGGAGACCGGGCTGATCCGGGACCTCCACAGAGACTCGTCGGCGTAGATGTTGCCCAGGCCGGCTACGTGGCGCTGTGAGAGCAGGCTGGTCTTAATGCGTTGTCGGGTGGAGGCCAGCGACCGGTGGAATCGTCGAGGGCCGAGTTTCGGGTCGAAGGGCTCGGGGCCCATCGCATGGAGGGTGGGGAGTGATCGGTGGTCCCCGCGATTTACGACAACCAGTCGGCCGAAGCGTCGGACGTCGCGGAACCAGAGGTGTCGACCGTCGTCGAGGTGCCACCAGGCTCGGCAGTGCGGGTCCCGGGGCCGCTGGTCGTCGACCTGCAGGCCGCCCGTCATGCCTAGGTGGATGATCAGTTCCCGTTGGCTGTCCCGGCCCGCGTCGAGTCCGACCAGCAAGTACTTTCCGCGCCGCCCCACCCCTGTAACCACGTGACCGACGGCATTCGGGGCCGACGAGAACTTGGCTGACGGATGGGCTGTGGCGCCGATGATCCGGGCCCCACGAATAAGGGGCTCGAGTTGGCCTCGGATGGACTCCACCTCGGGGAGTTCGGGCATCGAGCCACCGTAGTTGCGGGTGGTCCGACGTCGGGTCCTGACGGGTGCGCTGCGTTAGGTTCACCCCATGCCCACGGTGGCCGTAGTGAACCAGAAAGGAGGGGTCGGGAAGACCACCGTTGTTCTTGGGTTGGCCTCGGCGGCGGCCCACCACAACATCGAGGCGTTGGTCGTCGATATCGATCCCCAGGGCAACGCTACGACGGGGCTCGGCGTGTTCGAGCCGACCAGGGGAATTGACACAGTGCTAGCCGAGGAGCGACCCGGTGGCCTGGCTGCGGTGGTCGAGTCGACCGGGTGGCCGACGTCTTGTGGTCGACGACCGTTGGTGGCTGCCTCGTCGTCGTCGCTGGCCGCCCGGGAACCACAGTTGGCCAACGACCCGTTGGGTGCCCAGGATCGTCTGGCTCAGGCCATGCGGGACTGTCGACAGCCGCTGGTCCTCATCGATTGTCCCCCCTCCCTGGGGTTGCTGACCATCAACGCCCTCTTCGCCGCCGATTCGGTGCTGGTGGTCACCGAGCCGGGAGCTTGGGCGGTCGACGGGGTCGGTCGGATGCTCCAGACCGTCGAGCGGATCCGTCAACGTCGACCCGACGGGGGCCCCGAGGTGGCGGGCATCGTCGTGAACCGGCTGGGCCGCACGAGAGATGCCCGGTACTGGAGTGACCGGTTGTCGGAGGCCTACCCGGGCTCTTGCCTGCCGGCCGTTCACCTGCGAACCGCACTCTCCGAGGCCGCAGCCCAGTCGTTGCCGGTCCATGTGCTGGGTGCACGGCCCGGCGCCGCTGAGGCCGCTGCAGAGTTCGACGTGTTACTGGCCCGCATTCTGGGGGAGGATGGAGGCATGATCCGATCGGTAGGGGACGGAGGTTGGTGATGGCCAGCTACGACCCCCAGGCTCGGCGCAGCCGACCTCCGCCCTCGGAGCAGAGCCCGGTCGACGACCTGCTCGGCACGGTCGATCCGTCCCAGATGGACCAGGTGGCAACCGACCCGCCGACAGAAGATGTGGCCAGTGACTCCCAGCCGGAAGAGGACGGCTCAGGGGTCAATGAGGACCGGGTACGACCGTTTGATACTCCGCCGGTGGAGGTGGCCGATGAGCGGGCCGACCTCGTGCACCGGTTCGGTGTGCTTGCCGCGGTGGCCGGACTCGTCGCGGTACTGGCCCTGTGGCGTCGTCGCCGGCGGACCGACTGAGCGAAGGGGTCCTAGATTCCTAGTGCTTTCCGTGCCGGAGCGTCGTCGCGCATCCGGCCGGCTCCGATCCGGGACCGAACCTCCTGCTCACCGTCCGGGCAGCGGGTGACGAACGGGCACCAGCCACACAACGGCCCCGGTCGGGTAGCGAACTCGCCTTCGGTGCAGTCCCTCCCGAGACGGGACCATGAGTCAGCGAGGCGGCCCGTCTCGGCTCCAAGCAGGTCCGCCGAGACGTCGGTTTCCAGGACCTCGTTTCCGAGGTAGAGCAGGCGGGCCCGGGAGGGGCGTTCACCGGTCTCGTTCTCCACGGCAGCTGCGTAGAGGAGCACCTGGCCGAGCGACCTGGGGCGGTCGGGGGCGCGTGGCAGGCGTCCAGTCTTGTAGTCGGTGATCGTGAGCCCGTCGTCGGACCGGTCGAGCCGATCGACGTATCCGACGAACGGCACCCCCGCCAGGTCGGCGGTGACCCGCCGTTCAGTGGCTTCCACGACGACCTGGGAGGGGTCTTCGAGCGACCAGAGCCCTTCGATCGATCTCCAGGCCTTCCACCGGAACTCTCGTAGTTCTTGGTCGTCGAGGTCCAGGGCACGGAATTCATCCAGGGTCCTGGTCGTCTTCCACGTCTCGGAGGCCAGCGTCCGGGCACGTTCGACGGTACGGACCCGGGGTGGCTCCTGGCAGAGTCTCTCGAGAACCGTGTGAGCGAAGGTGCCGAGAACGGCGGCCTGACCGGGCGGGTCGGGCAACTTGTCGACGTACTTGTGCTTCCAGCGCCGGGGGCACTGCTCGTAGGTCGACGAGGCGCTGTTCGAATAGAACCGAGGAAGGTCGGCCATCAGTTGGTGGAGGAGTGAGGAGCCAAGTCGGCCATCAGACGTCGAGCGCCGAAGGATCCAGCAGGGTGCTGTTGGCCACCAAGTAGTCGCGTCGCTTGGCAACGTCGGAGCCCATCAGGGTTTCGAACAACTGGGCTGCCCGCTTGGCTGCCTTGGCGTCAGCCATGGTCATGCGGCGCAGGATCCGGGTTTCCGGGTCGAGTGAGCATTCGGCCAGTTCTTCGACGTTCATTTCGCCCAGGCCCTTGAAACGGTTCCAGACGATGTTTTCGGCCTTGCGCCCACCCTTGATCAGTTCGCTAGTGACCGCGTCGCGCTCCTCGTCAGTGAACGCCCGGTGGACGGTGTCACCGATACGACAGGAGAAGAGCGGCGGCTGGGCGGCGAAGACGCGGCCCTCTTCGAGCATCGGTCGCATGTACTCGTGGATGAGGGTGAGGAGCAGGCAGCGGATGTGGCTGCCGTCCACATCCGCGTCGCAGAGGATCACGATCCGCCCGTACCGGGCGGCGTCGATGTTGAACTCCTTACCGGAGCCCGCGCCCACCGCACAGAACAAGGCCTGCGCCTCGGCGTTGTCGAGTACCTGCTTGAGGGAGGCCTTTCCGGCGTTTACCACCTTGCCCCGCAGCGGCAGGATGGCCATGTTCTCGGCATTGCGGCCCGCCTTGGCCGGTCCGGCTGCCGAGTCGCCCTCGACGATGATCAATTCCGAGTCGGGGCCGTGGACCCGACAGTCGGCCAGTTTTTCGGGCATGCCAGTGGAGCCCATGCTGGCGGCCCGGCGCTTGGTCTCCAGGAGTTGCCTTGAGCTCACCCGGTTGAGCACCGCGTTGGCGATCTTGTCCCTGACCAAATTCACATGGCGCTTAGGTCCGCCACCCTCGAACCAGTCGGTCAGGCCCTGCTTGACGATGTCGTAGGCGATCTTCTCGACAGCCGGAGTGCCCAGTTCCTGCTTGGTCTGGCCACGGAACTGGGGCTCTGGCACTGTCACCTTGATCGCGGCCACCAGGCCCTCTTGGACATCCTCTTTGGTCGCCCGGTGCTTATTTTCCTTGGCCAGTTTGGCGAGCTTCCGGGCGTCCTTGAGGAGGATGTCGTTGACGGCCCGGGTGAGTGCGCGGTCAAAGCCCGCCATGTGGGTTCCACCATGGGTGGTCGGAATGGTGTTCACGAACGATTGGACGACGCTTTCGTAGTCGTCCACCCACCGCAGGGCGATCTCAATGGTGCAGTCCCGTTCCACGTCGCGCATCTCTTCCCCGACTGGCACTCGTTCCGTGAAGGTCTGGATCCCGGAGAGGGTCACGACCTCGCTGACGTTGGCTTCGACGGATAGGTGATTGACGAGGTCGGACAGTCCCCCTCGTGACACGAATTCGAAGGGTTCCCGATCCTTACCCGAACGCTTGTCGATCACCCGGGCTTTCAGTCCGGGCACCAGGAAGCAGGCCTGGGCGACCCGGTCGCAGATCTCGTCGAATTCGATGCGGGCGTCGAGGTCGAAGAGGTCCCGATCGGGCCAGAACCTGATACGCGTCCCCGATTTGGTCTTGGCGACCCGCTTGATCTTCTTGACCTGGTGGCCGGCCCGGAAGGACGATCCACTGAATGAGCCGGCCACCCGCTCCTTGAACGAGAGTTCGTGGGTGTGGCCGTCCCGGTCGACCTGGGCCACCAACTTGGTTGATAGGGCGTTGACCACCGAAGCTCCCACTCCGTGTAGCCCGCCGGAGGCCCCGTAGGCGCCGTTGCCGAACTTCCCGCCTGCGTGGAGCTCGGTGAGCACTACCTCAAGTGCCGAGACTTTCCGCTGGGCGTGTCGGTCGACCGGGATGCCACGGCCGTTATCGGCCACCTCCACAGAGTGGTCGCGGTTGAGGGTGACGTCGAGGCGGGTGGCGAAGCCGGCGGCCGCCTCGTCGACCGCGTTGTCGACGAGTTCCCAGACCAGGTGCATCAGACCCTGGCTGCCCGTACCGCCGATGTACATACCGGGACGTTTGCGAACCGCGGTGAGGCCCTCAAGGGTCTGAATGGCGTCGGCGTCGTAGCCGTTGCCACCGGTCTTGGACCGTCCGTTAGCCGGAGCCTTCGGGGTGGGCTTGGATTTGGCGGGCGTCCCGGTACCGGCGGCCATGGTCACCACCTGGCCGGACCGAGGGCCAGGATCTGGCGCTCGGTCGTCGTACTCACCAGATCCCGTTTGGTGGGCTCCAGGAGAAGTGGGACCGGGAGTGGGTCGGGCTTCTTCGGATCGTCGTCGCTGGCCATGACAGCCAGGAGGTCTGCCGCGGTGCCGACCTGGGCCAGGGTCAGGGTTACACCGTCGGCGAGCTTGGCGGCCCGGATCCCCACCCCGCCACGGCCTCTCCCCTCGAACTCGGCCAGGGGAGTGGCCTTAACGGCGCCGTCGGTGGTCACCGTGACGAGGAGGTCGTCTCCGAGCACCGGTCCGGCGCCGACCACTGTGGTATCGGCGCGTAATTTGATTCCGGAAACTCCTCCGGCCCCGCGCCCCTGGACACTGATTCCGTCGACAGGGGTGCGCAGCACCTGCCCGTCCGAGGCGACCAGCACTACATCGACGCCGTCGGGCGCGCAGAATGCGGCAGCCACACGGTCACCGGTCTTCAACTTGATGATCGACTTACTGCTCTTGGTTCCCCGGATCTCGTCGGGGGTGAGCCGCTTGACGGTTCCGGCCTCGGTGACCAGCACCAGTTTCTCAGACCCGTCAGCTACCACCGTGTGGATGGTCTCACCCCGGTTCGTGCCGAAGGTCTGTGCCGCGCTTGCTCCCCGCCCTCGTCCCAGGCCGTCGGCCAGTTCGGCGGCCAGCGACTGGAGGACCCGGCCCTCAGAGGTGACTGCGCTGACCGTGGCGGTGGTTTGGGTCAACACCGAGGCGGCCAGCACGTCGTGGCGTCCCGGCGTGGCCCGGCGGCCCCCCTCAGTCGGGAAGCGGCCGATCTGCCCGGAGGAGGACAAGGTCACTACGCACGGTTCGTCGGCCACGTCTTCGGCTACCTCGGTTGGCTCGAAGGTCTCCATCTCGCTCGGGTCCACGATCTCGGTGCGACGGGGACGCCCGAAGCACTCGACGGCGCTGGCTAGTTCGTCGATCACGAGAGTTCGCTGGCGCTTCTCGGACTTGAGCAGGGCCCGGTAGTCGGCAATGGATCCGTTGAGGGCATCCCGTTCCTCCTCGAGCCGTCGGGTTTCGAGGGCGGTGAGCCGCTTCAGGGGCATGTCCAAGATGTGGTCGGTTTGGACCCGGCTCAGGTCGAACCGCTCCATGAGACCATCGCGGGCTGCTCCGGTGTCCTCAGATCCTCGGATGACCGCCACTACCTCGTCGATGACGTCAAGGGCCCTGAGCAGGCCCTCCACGATGTGGAGGCGCTCTTCGGCCCGGGCGAGCCGGTGGGTGGTCCGTCGCACCACCACATCCAGACGGTGGTCGATGTAGTGGCGGCACAGGTCGTAGAGGCCAAGGGTCCGCGGTTCCCCGTCGACTAGGACGACGTTGTTGATGCCGAACGTTTCCTCAAGGGGGGCGAGCCGGTAGAGCTCGGACAGCACTGCCTGGGGGTTGTGGCCGGCCTTCACCGTGATCTGGATCCGTAGGCCCGACGAGCGGTCGGAGAGGTTCTTGAAGTCGGCGATTCCAGGGACACGACCTGCCTCGTCGAGTTCCTTCAATTTGGAGATGACCCGCTCGGGCCCGACGAGGTAGGGAAGTTCGGTGACCACGATGGCCTGTTTGTTCCGGCCGGCCGGCTCGATGTGGGTTCGGGCCCGAACCCGGATCGAGCCCCGCCCCGACCGGTAGGCCTCCTGGAGGCCCTCGTCGACCACGATGCCACCGCTCGGAAAGTCGGGGCCGGGGAGCACGGCCATCAACTCGTCGATGGTCGGCTTGGGTCGGCGCTTGACCATCACGAGGGAGATCGCCCTGTGGACCTCGGCAAGGTTGTGAGTGGGCATGTTGGTGGCCATGCCCACCGCGATTCCGGCGGTTCCGTTGAGGAGGAGGTTGGGTAGAAGCGCCGGGAGGTAGCCCGGTTCCTCACCGTCTCCGTCGTAGGTGGAGCGGAACTCGACGGTGCCCTCGTCGATCTCGGCGACCATGGCCACAGCGGCTTCGGTTAGCCGGCACTCCGTGTAACGCGACGCGGCTGGCGGATCGTCAAGCGAACCGAAGTTTCCTTGCGGGGCGACAAGGGTTATTCCGCGGCCGAAATCCTGGCCCATCCGTACCAGGGCGTCGTAAATTGCCGTGTCACCGTGTTGGTGGTAACGGCCCATGGTGTCACCGACCACCCGGGCGCTCTTGCGGTGCGGAGAGTCCGCTCGCAACCCCATGCGGAGCATGGCGTAGAGAATGCGGCGCTGAACAGGCTTGAGGCCATCCCGGACGTCGGGGATGGCCCGTGAGGTGATCACCGACAGCGAGTAGGCGAGGAACGACTCGCGCATCTCCTCATCGACCGTAACGTCGACGACCTCTCTGGCGAACGCTGGACCGTCGGGAAGGAGCTTCTGCTGTCCGCTCATCGGTACTCCAGACGGCCCGGTATCACTCC
>JAKUSA010000047.1 GCA_022449565.1 Acidimicrobiales bacterium
GATGCGGAGGTCGCTGACGAGGCGTCCGCCGCCGATGAAGCCGATGCGGAGGTCGCTGACGAGGCGTCCGCCGCCGATGAAGCCGATGCGGAGGTCGCTGACGAGGCGTCCGCCGCCGATGAAGCCGATGCGGAGGTCGCTGACGAGGCGTCCGCCGCCGATGAAGCCGATGCGGAGGTCGCTGACGAGGCGTCCGCCGCCGATGAAGCCGATGCGGAGGTCGCTGACGAGGCGTCCGCCGCCGAGGAAGCCACCGACACTGACAACGAGGAAGAGGAGTGATCATGGCGACGAAAGAGGAGATCCTGGATTCGATTGCCGGGATGAGCGTGCTCGAGCTGAGTGAGCTCCTGAAGGACTTCGAGGAGAAGTTCGGCGTGACCGCAGCGGCTCCGGTGGCCGTGGCGGTTGCCCCGGCTGACGATGCAGGTGGCGAGGAGGAGGAGCAGACCTCCTTCGACGTCGTCCTGACCGCTGCAGGCGACAAGAAGATCCAGGTCATCAAGGAGGTTCGTGCGCTCACCAACCTCGGCCTGAAGGACGCCAAGGACCTGGTCGACGGCGCTCCGCAGACGGTGCTCGAGGGCGCCTCCAAGGAGGACGCCGACAAGGCCAAGGAGTCCCTCGAGGCCGCCGGCGCCAGCGTCGAGCTCAAGTAGCCACTTCGGCGGCCAGACCGCCGAGCACACGGGATCCCCGGGGCGCGCCCCCGGGGATCCCGTCGTTTTCGGGTTGGCCCGGCGACCGGTGGCCCATTACACGATCCAGGTGGTGGAGGCAAGGGTGCCCATGTCGGTTCTGTGACAGCGCTTGACCGCCACGCCCTGCACCCCTACCGTTCTTTCCGTACCGACCCTTCGGGGTCTGTTCGCGCTGCCCGTAGGGGTTGCTCTATCTTGCGCGCGTCCGTTAAGATCCCTTGTTGCCGTGGTTGTGCCTGTCGTTCGTGTCGTTTTCGCCATGCCCTCAGGCGCATCCCCGGTTCGCCCTCGTCCGTGACTCTTGGCCAGGAGTTCTAGGTGTCTGCACGCCCTATCGTCCGGGACCGTTATTCGTTCGGCAACCTGGAGGAAGTCCTCCCGCTGCCGCACCTGATCGACATCCAGCGGAAGTCATTCCGCTGGTTCCTCGATGAGGGCATCGCCGACACGTACCGGGACCTCAGCCCGATCACCGACTTCAGCGAGACCCTGACGCTCGACTTGGAGTTCGACCCCGACGACGAGGACCTCTGTCCGCCACCCAAGTTCTCGGTGGAGGAGTGCAAGGAGAAGGACATGACCTTCTCCTCCCCGATCTTCGTCCGTGCCTGCTTCAAGAACGCCAACACCGGTGAGATCAAGGAGCAGACGGTCTTCATGGGGGACTTCCCGGTGATGACCGAGAAGGGCACCTTCGTGATCAACGGCACCGAGCGGGTCGTCGTCTCCCAGCTCGTCCGGTCGCCGGGCGTGATCTTCCAGCCCGGTGAGCGGTACCGCCTCCGTAACCTGGCCAAGCACCAGCTCGTCACGGGAACCATCCACCCCTACCGCGGCGAGTGGATCGAGTTCGACGTCGAGCAGAAGCCGGGCAAGGACGTCACCGCCGGCACCCGGGTGGCGCGCAAGCGCCGCCTGTCGATGTTCACGCTCCTGAGGGCGCTGGGCTACGACGAGGAGAACGAGCCCGGCTTCCTGGACCGGTTCGTCCGCCACTTCGACTACCTCGAGGGGCAGTGGGAGAAGGACAAGGACATCGCCCCCACCCAGGAGGAGTCTCTCCTGGAGATCTACAAGCGGGTCCGTCCCGGCGAGCCGGCCACAGTGGAGGCCGCCCGCGCCTACCTGCGCAACGCCTTCTTCGAGTCGCGCCGCTACGACCTGTCCCGGGTCGGTCGCTACAAGTTGAACCGGAAGTTGGGCCCGGAGATCGAGAAGATCGAGGAGCTTTTCGGTATCGAGTTGGAGCGCCCTGATCCCGACTCCCAGGTACTCACCCGGTCCGAGGTTCTTGCCACCTGCACCTACCTACTGCACCTGGCCAAGGGCGAACCCGGCTACCGCCTCGACGACCAGGACCACTTCGCCAACCGTCGCATCCGCTCGGTAGGGGAGTTGATCCAGAACCAGCTCCGCATCGGGCTGTCCCGCATGGAGCGGGTGGTGCGCGAGCGCATGACCACACAGGACGTCGAGGCCATCACGCCGATGTCGCTCATCAACATCCGACCCGTGGTCGCAGCCATCAAGGAGTTCTTCGGCACCAGCCAGTTGTCGCAGTTCATGGACCAGGTGAACCCGTTGTCGGGTCTCACCCACCGGCGTCGCCTCTCGGCGCTCGGCCCCGGCGGCTTGTCGCGTGAGCGGGCCGGCTTCGAGGTGCGTGACGTCCACTTCTCGCACTACGGCCGCATGTGCCCGATCGAGACCCCCGAGGGTCCCAACATCGGCCTCATCGGTGGCCTGGCCACCTACGGACGGGTCAACCCGTTCGGCTTTATCGAGTCGCCGTATCGCGTGGTCACAGATGGCAGGGTCACCGACGAGATCGTCTACCTGGCCGCAGACGAGGAGGAGGAGTACGTGGTCGCGCAGGCGAACGCGCCCCTCAACCCTGACTCCACCTTCCGCAACGACCGCGTCCTGGTGCGCCGCTCACCGCAGGCAGCCTCGCTCCAGGACCTCCGGCTCCAGTTGGAGAGGGACGTGTTCTTCGGTGCCACCACCGAGATCTCGTACGTGCCACCCAACGAGGTCCAGCTCATGGACGTCTCGCCGAAGCAGATCGTCTCGGTCGCCACGGCGCTGATCCCGTTCCTCGAGCACGATGACGCCAACCGTGCCCTGATGGGCGCCAACATGCAGCGCCAGGCCGTTCCGCTGATCCAGGCTGAGGCCCCGTACATCGGTACGGGCATAGAGGCCAGCGCGGCCCACGACGCGGCCGACATGCTGCTGGCACTCGAGGACGGCACGGTTACGGCGATCGACGGCACCTCGGTGACGCTGGACTACAAGAAGACCGGGTCGGTCGAGCACCCGCTGCTCAAGTACGTGCGATCCAACCAGGACACCTGCATCAACCAGAAGATCAGGGTCGTCCCGGGCCAGAAGATCAAGAAGGGCCAACTGCTGGCCGACAGCTCGTCCACCGACGGTGGTGAGTTGGCGCTCGGTAAGAACCTGCTCGTGGCCTTCATGTCCTGGGAGGGCTTCAACTTCGAGGACGCCATCATCATCTCAGAGCGCCTGGTCAAGGACGACGTGCTGACGTCGATCCACATCCACGAGCACGAGATCGACGCCCGCGACACGAAGCTCGGCCCCGAGGAGATCACCCGGGACATCCCGAACCTCCCGGACGAGATCCTGGCCGACCTGGACGATCTGGGCATCGTGCGCGTGGGCGCGGAGGTGTCGCCCGGCGACGTGCTGGTCGGCAAGGTCACGCCCAAGGGCGAGACCGAGCTGACCCCGGAGGAACGCCTCCTGCGCGCCATCTTCGGCGAGAAGGCCCGTGAGGTGCGCGACACCTCGCTGAAGGTCCCGCACGGCGAGACCGGCAAGGTCATCGACGTCAAGGTGTTCAACCGCGACGACGGCGATGAGCTGCCCCCCGGCGTCAACCAGCTGGTCCGGGTCTACGTGGCCCAGAAGCGCAAGATCAGCGTGGGCGACAAGTTGGCCGGTCGCCACGGCAACAAGGGCGTCATCTCAAAGATCCTCCCGATCGAGGACATGCCCTACCTGGCCGATGGCACCCCGGTCGACATCATCCTGAACCCGCTGGGCGTCCCGTCCCGTATGAACGTCGGGCAGGTGCTCGAGGCCCATCTCGGGTACTGCGCCCGTTGGGGCTGGGAGATCGACGGCGAGGCCGTCGGCGTGGAGCCCGTCCGCGGCATCGAGAAGAAGACCCGACCGTCCACCCAACCCTCGATCCACGTGGCGACGCCCGTCTTCGACGGCGCCAAGTGGGACGAGGAGGATCGTGCCGGTGGCCACCCGACCATCCAGAAGATCCTCGGCAACATCCGGCCCGAGTCGGTCGACGGTGAACGGCTGGTCCAGTTGGACGGCAAGACCACCCTCTACAACGGTCGGACCGGCGAAGTGTACGACAGCCCGATCATGGTCGGGTTCGTCTACATCCTGAAGCTGGCCCACCTGGTGGACGACAAGATCCACGCCCGTTCCACCGGCCCGTACTCGATGATCACACAGCAGCCGCTGGGCGGAAAGGCGCAGTTCGGCGGGCAGCGGTTCGGCGAGATGGAGGTCTGGGCCCTGGAGGCCTACGGCGCCGCCTACTGCCTCCAGGAACTCCTGACCATCAAGTCGGACGACGTGCTCGGCCGGGTGAAGGTCTACGAGGCCATCGTCAAGGGCGACAACATCCCCCAGCCGGGTATCCCGGAGAGCTTCAAGGTGCTCATCAAGGAGATGCAGTCGCTCTGCCTGAACGTGGAGGTACTCGCCGAGAATGGTCGCGAGATCGAGATGCGCGACTTCGACGAGGACGTCTACCGAACTGCCGAGGAACTCGGCATCGACCTGTCCCGCCCCGAGCGGGGTTCCGACGAGGATGACGAGCGCCGCGCTGCCGGCCTCGCCCACTGACCCGCACGACACCCAGAACGAGACGCAGGAAGAAACAGTGCTCGACGTCAACGAATTCGATCAGATCCGCATCGGCCTGGCCACCGCGGACGGCATCCGCATGTGGTCCAACGGCGAGGTCAAGAAGCCGGAGACCATCAACTACCGCACCCTGAAGCCGGAGAAGGACGGGCTCTTCTGCGAGAAGATCTTCGGCCCGACCAAGGACTGGGAGTGCTACTGCGGCAAGTACAAGAGGGTCCGCTTCAAGGGGATCATCTGTGAGCGGTGTGGGGTGGAGATCACCCGCTCCAAGGTCCGACGGGACCGCATGGGCCACATCGAGTTGGCCGCACCGGCCGTCCACATCTGGTACCTCAGGGGAACCCGGTCCTGGCTCGCATACCTGCTCATGGGTACCGAGCCGCGCGAGGAGCTCAAGGCCAAGCAGCTGGAGAAGGTCATCTATTTCGCCGCCAACCTTGTCGTCTGGGTCGACGAGGGCAAGCGCCACGAGGACCTTCCCGAACTGGAGTCCGAGTTGGCCGAGGAGCGCCTCGCCATCGAGGAGGAGCGCGACCGCGAGCTGAACCGTCGCCAGGAGGACCTCGAGGCCGAATTGGCCGAGATGGAGGCGGAGGGCACCAGGGAGGCCGACCTCAAGGCCCGGGCCAAGGCTGCCGACAAGGACCTCCAGTTCATCCGGGAGCAGTACGAGCAGGAGCTCGACGTGCTCAACCGGGCCTGGGACGAGTTCACCGGCCTGTTTTCCCGCCAGATCATCGAAGAGGACATGCTCTGGCGCGAGCTGGAGGATCGCTGGGGCGAGTACTTCGAGGGTGGCATGGGCGCCGCTGCACTGGCCCGGTTGATCGATCGCATCGACTTCGACGACGAAGAGGTGAAGCTCCGGTCGATGATCGATCCGCCGGAGGGTCAGAAGCCGCTGAGTGCCCAGCGCAAGCAGAAGGCCATCAAGCGCCTCAAGATCGTGGCCGCATTCAACCGCCGCGACGAGCACGGTCGCCGGGTGAACGAGCCCAGTGCAATGATCCTGAACGTCGTCCCGGTCATCCCGCCGGAGCTGCGTCCGATGGTCCAATTGGATGGTGGCCGCTTCGCCACCTCCGACCTGAACGACCTGTACCGCCGGGTCATCAACCGGAACAACCGGCTGAAGCGCCTTCTCGACCTGGGGGCTCCCGGCATCATCGTGAACAACGAGAAGCGGATGCTTCAGGAGGCTGTCGACGCCCTGTTCGACAACGGTCGACGGGGTCGTCCCGTGACCGGACCGGGCAACCGTCCGCTCAAGTCCCTGTCCGACATGCTGAAGGGCAAGCAGGGCAGGTTCCGCCAGAACCTGCTCGGAAAGCGCGTCGACTACTCGGGCCGTTCGGTCATCGTGGCCGGCCCGTCGCTCAAGTTCCACCAGTGCGGCCTGCCCAAGGTCATGGCACTCGAGCTGTTCAAGCCGTTCGTCATGAAGAAGCTGGTCGACGATGAGTTGGCCCAGAACATCAAGTCGGCCAAGCGCATGGTCGAGCGGCGCAAGCCCCAGGTCTGGACCATCCTGGAGGACGTCATCAGCGAGCACCCGGTGCTGCTGAACCGCGCTCCCACCCTGCACCGGCTGGGCATCCAGGCCTTCGAGCCGGTGCTGGTGGAGGGCAAGGCCATCCGCATCCACCCGCTCGTCTGCGCGGCCTTCAACGCCGACTTCGACGGTGACCAGATGGCCGTCCACCTGCCACTGTCGTCGGAGGCCCAGGCCGAGGCCCGGGTCCTGATGCTGTCGGCCAACAACGTTCTCAGCCCAGCCCACGGTCGACCCCTTGTCACCCCGACCCAGGACATGGTCATCGGTGCCTACTACCTGACGACCGAGGTCGAGGGCCTGGCCGGCGAGGGCAAGGTCTTCCGTGACCTGAACGACCTCCGCTGGGCCATGGAGAGCGGCGTCGTGCACCTTCACGCCCGCATCCAGTACAGGTCCGACGAGTACCCGGAACTGATCGACACGCCGGCCAACGGCGCGGCCGCCACATGGCACACCACGACGCCCGGCCGGGTCATCTTCAACGACGCCATGCCCCGCAAGGCCGTCACCCCGATCGGGGTCGGCGGCCTTCCCGGCAAGCCGATCACCTTCGTCAACCGACAGGTCGACAAGAAGGAACTGGGCCTCATAGTCGACAACCTGGCCCGCCACTACCCCAAGAAGGTGGTGGCCGATTGCCTGGACGCCCTCAAGGACGTCTGCTTCGAGTACGCCAGCCGGTCCGGCCTCACCGTGTCGATCGACGACGTCAAGACACCGGCCGCCAAGGTCGAGATCTTGGAACGCCACGAGAAGGACGCCGAGAAGGTCGAAGCCCAGTTCCGACGGGGCATCATCACCGACGGTGAGCGTCGCCAGAAGGAGGTCGAGATCTGGAACTCGGCCACCTCGGAGGTGACCGCACGGATGGTCGAGGCCCTCGAGGCGGACCAGTCCAACCCGATCGACATGATGGTCAAGTCCGGTGCCCGTGGGAACATGATGCAGGTGCGCCAGATCGCCGGCATGCGCGGCCTGGTGGCCAACCCGCGTGGCGACATGATCCCTCGGCCGATCAAGTCGAACTTCCGTGAGGGCCTTTCGATGCTGGAGTACTTCATCTCCACGCCCGGTGCCCGTAAGGGCCTCGTCGACACCGCCCTGCGTACCGCCGACTCCGGCTACCTGACCCGTCGCCTGGTCGATGTCTCCCAGGAGCTCATCATCAACGACACCGATCCGTTCGAGGCCGAGGGCGCGGTCCGTGGCATCTGGATCGACGGTGTGCGCTCCGACGTGGAGAACCAGCGCTTCTACCTGGAGACCCGCCTGTTCAGCCGAACCCTGGCCGACGAGGTCGTGGTCGCCGATCCCGAGGGGAAGGGCATCGTCCACTCCACGGCGAAGGGCGGTCGCCGGGTCCTGGTTGCCGGCACCATCGTCGGCGAGGTCGAGATGGAGCTCATGCGCGACGACCCCGACGTGGACCGGGTCCGCGTCCTGTCGCCCCTGACGGACGACTCGGCCACCGGCGTGTCGGCCGCCAGCTACGGCATGTCGCTAGCCACCGGCAAGGACATCGAGATCGGCGAGGCGGTGGGCGTGATCGCAGCCCAGTCGATCGGCGAGCCCGGCACCCAGCTGACCATGCGTACCTTCCACACCGGCGGCGTGGTCGGCAAGGACCTCGCCGGCGGCCTCCCGCGGGTCGTGGAGCTCTTCGAGGCCCGTACACCGAAGGGCAAGGCAACCCTGGCACGCATCTCCGGCGTGGTCCGGATCGGCGAGGACGAGGGGCGCGGTCGTGAGATAACCGTGGTTGCCGACGACGGCACCGAGGAGGTCTACACAGTGCCCGGAGTGTCCCGCCTGGAGGTCACGGACGGTCAGGAGGTCAGGGCCGGCGACGCCATCGTCGAAGGGCCCCGCGACCCCAAGGAGCTCCTGGAGATCAAGGGCGTCCGCGAGACCCAGCAGTACCTCGTGGAGGAGGTCCAGAAGGTCTACCGGGACCAGGGCGTGTCCATCCACGACAAGCACATCGAGCTGATCGTGCGGCAGATGACCCGGCGGGTGAAGATCAACAACCCCGGCGAGTCGGACTTCCTGCCCGGCGAGCAGGTCGACCAGCGGCTGTTCGCCGAGACGAACCGAATGCTGGTGGCCGAGAGTCGGCGTCCCGCCGAGGGGCGCCCCGAGCTCATGGGCATCACCAAGGCGTCGCTGGCGACCGACTCGTGGCTCTCGGCGGCTTCCTTCCAGGAGACCACCCGGGTGCTCACCGAGGCGGCCATCGAGTGCCGGAGCGACAAGCTCATCGGGCTGAAGGAGAACATCATCATCGGCAAGCTGGTCCCCGCCGGGACCGGCATGGAGGAGTACCGACGGGTGGTAACCCATGCACCGGACTACAAGCCGATGGACTTCTACTCCTCGGCCGACGAGGAGCAGGACCTCGCCGAATGGCTGGCCGGGCAGGCCGGTTCGGACGAGGACCCCTTCGAAGGCGCCTATGAGGCCGACGTGATCGACCTGGCTGGCGCCGTCGGCGCCCCCGGCGCCGACGCCTCCGATGTCGTGTAGCCGGCCGTGTGACGTCGGTCCGTCCGGACGGACACGTTTGTGAGTGGGGGAGGCCCGCCCATAGACTCGTCCGCTGGCCGGTGCCGCTTCCCGGTCAACCCATCGAAGCCACAGTTTCTTCTCTCTACGAGGTAGGTAAGTGCCCACCATCCAGCAGTTGGTCCGCAAGGGCCGCCAGTCCAAGCGCCGCAAGGAAGCCACGCCGGCCCTGAAGGGAGCGCCCCAGCGCCGTGGTGTCTGCACACGGGTCTACACCACCACCCCGAAGAAGCCGAACTCCGCCCTCCGGAAGGTGGCCCGTGTGCGCCTCACCAGTGGCGTCGAGGTGACGGCCTACATCCCGGGCGAGGGCCACAACCTGCAGGAGCACTCGATCGTGCTCGTCCGTGGCGGTCGTGTGAAGGACCTCCCCGGCGTTCGCTACAAGGTGATCCGGGGAACGCTGGACACCTCCGGTGTGAGCCAGCGGCGCCAGGCTCGCAGCCGTTACGGCGCGAAGAAGGAAGGCTGACTGTGCCACGCAAGGGCCCTGCCGTACGTCGTGAGCTGACCCCTGACCCCATCTACCGGTCCGCCGCCGTCACCCAGCTCGTCAACAAGGTGCTGCAGCGCGGCAAGCGCTCTACCGCCGAGCGCATCGTCTACGCCGCTCTCTCCACGGTCGAGCAGAAGACCGGGAGCGAGCCGGTCGGCACGCTGAAGCGGGCCATCGACAACGTCCGCCCCCAGCTAGAGGTGCGCAGTCGCCGGGTGGGTGGCGCCACCTACCAGGTACCGGTCGAGGTGCGCCCCCGGCGGGCGACCACGTTGGCCGTGCGCTGGCTGGTCAACTACTCCCGCGCCCGTCGCGAGCACACGATGGCCGAGCGGTTGGCCAACGAGATCATGGACGCCTCCAACGGTCTGGGTTCCTCGGTGAAGCGCCGGGAGGACCTGCACAAGATGGCCGATGCCAACAAGGCGTTCGCCCACTACCGCTGGTGAGCCGCTCCTCCGGGCACACCTCCATCTGACCCCGGTAGCCGACCCCGTCGACCTGGCCGCCGCAGTGCCGCCCCGGCGGCTCCACGCTGCCTGGAGCCCGGGTAGCCCCACGAGACCGACTTTCGAACGAACAGCGAACGACGAGCGAGCAGATGGCGAAGCGACACCCACTCCAGAAGACCCGCAACATCGGGATCATGGCCCACATCGACGCGGGCAAGACCACTACGACGGAGCGGATCCTCTACTACACCGGCGTCAACTACAAGATCGGTGAGGTCCACGACGGCGCAGCCACCATGGACTGGATGGAGCAGGAACAGGAGCGGGGTATCACCATCACCTCCGCCGCCACAAGCTGCTTCTGGAACGACCACCGCATCAACATCATCGACACCCCGGGCCACGTGGACTTCACGGTCGAGGTGGAGCGTTCCCTGCGCGTGCTGGACGGTGCCGTGGCCGTGTTCGACGGTGTGGCCGGCGTGGAGCCCCAGACCGAGACGGTCTGGCGCCAGGCAGACAAGTACAAGGTTCCCCGTATGTGCTTCATCAACAAGATGGACCGCACCGGCGCCGACTTCTACTTCGTGCTGGGCACCATCAGGGAGCGCCTGGGCTGCAACACGGCGGTGGTTCAGCTGCCCATCGGTGCCGAGTCGGGGTTCGCCGGCGTCATCGACCTGGTCGAGATGAACGCCCTGGTCTGGAAGGGCGAGGACCTGGGTGCCACCTGGGACGTCGTGGACATCCCCGAGGACCTCGTGGACACGGCCGACGAGTACCGGGCCTACCTCATCGACGTGCTGTCGGAGTTCGACGAGAACATCCTCGAGAAGTTCGTCGGCGACGAGGACATCACCGCCGCCGACGTGCGCTCGGCGGTGCGGACCGGCACCCTGGCCGGCCACTGCGTGCCGATCCTCACCGGCTCCGCATTCAAGAACAAGGGAGTGCAGACGCTCCTGGACGCGGTGGTGGAGTACCTGCCGTCGCCCATCGACCTCCCGCCCGTCGAGGGCGTGCACCCCAGGACTGGTGACGTCGAGGAGCGCGAGGCCGACGATTCGGCTCCCTTCGCCGCCCTGGCGTTCAAGATCATGACCGACCCCCACGTCGGCAAGCTCGTCTACTTCCGGACCTACAGCGGCATGCTCGACAAGGGCTCCGCGGTGCTGAACACCCGCACCGGCAACAAGGAACGCCTCGGCCGCATCCTCGAGATGCACGCCAACGACCGCGAGGACCGCGACGAGGTACGTACCGGCGACATCGTGGCTGGCATCGGTCTCAAGAACACCCGCACCGGCGACACCCTCTGTGACCCGAACCACCCGATCGTGCTCGAGCAGCTCGAGTTCCCCGAGCCGGTCATCCACGTGGCCGTGGAGCCCCGCTCCAAGGCCGACCAGGACAGGATGGGCAAGGCCTTGGGTGCACTGGCCGAGGAGGATCCCACCTTCACCGTCCGCAGCGACGAGGAGACGGGCCAGACCATCATCGGCGGCATGGGCGAACTCCACCTAGAGGTGCTGGTCGACCGGATGCTCAGGGAGTTCCGGGTCGACGCCAACGTGGGCCGTCCACAGGTGGCGTACCGCGAGACCATCACCAGGCCGGTCCTGGACCACCGCTACACCCACAAGAAGCAGACCGGCGGTTCGGGCCAGTTCGCCGAGATCGTGGCGACCCTCGAGCCCCATGCCGATCCTGACGAGACCTACCACTTCGAGGACAACGTCAAGGGTGGTCGCATCCCGAAGGAGTACATCCCTGCGGTCGACCAGGGCATCCAGGCGGCCATGACCAACGGCGTGCTCGCCGGCTACAACGTGCTCGGCATCAAGGTCAGCCTCAACGACGGAAAGTCCCACGACGTGGACTCCTCGGAGATGGCGTTCAAGATCGCCGCACAGGCCTGGTTCCGCGATGCGATCGTCCGGGCGGGCCCCGTGCTGCTCGAGCCGGTGATGGCCGTCGAGGTGGTTACCCCCGATAATTACATGGGCGACGTGGGCGGCGACCTGAACTCCCGCCGTGGACGGGTGGGGCAGATGGAGGCCCGCGGCAACAACCAGGTCATCACCGCACAGGTGCCGTTGTCGGAGATGTTCGGTTACGCTACCGATCTGCGTTCGCGCACCCAGGGGCGCGCGACCTACACGATGCAGTTCGACTCGTACCAGAAGACACCGGCACTCGTGCAGGAAGAGATCGTCAAGCGCTTCCGTGGCGAGTGACGTCAAATTAGGCAACCAACACAGAAAGCAGTCGAGGAATTAGGCATGGCCAAGCAGCAGTTCG
>JAKUSA010000048.1 GCA_022449565.1 Acidimicrobiales bacterium
GGACCGGGCTTCAAACTCGCCGGTCCGCATAATCTCTGCGACGGGAGCGAACGGCGCCTGGTTATCGACGGCCTCCAGGTCAGCGATGGTGCGTTCGCCCAGTTCGGCTAGTACCCGCTCGGCTACCGCCCGGCCCGCCTCGACCAGTTCGGTGCAGGTGGTGGCCCGGGACGGGTCGTCCACCGGGTCGGGGCCACAGGCCGACCCCACGGTCAAAGCGGCAGCCAACAGGACAACCGGGCGGAGCATCGGTAGCGACGGTAGCCCCGACTGACCGGGGGGCGGTCTCGGATCAGGCCGGTGAGACGTCGAGCACGCCGCGGGCCAGACGTCCGTTTTCCATGTCCTCGAGCAGGGCGTGGATCCCGTCCATCGGGTACACCCGGGTAACAAGTTCGTCCAACTTCAGGCGGCCGGCCAGGTAGAGGTCGCAGATGCGGGCGATGTCGGCCTGCGGCCGGGAACTGCCGTACCGGCATCCCATGATGGTCACGTCCAGATACGCGGCGGCCGTGACGAACTCAACAGTGCTGCCCAGGGGCGGTACGCCCAAGATGACCAGTGTCCCACCCCAGTCCAGGTAGGAGACGGCCGCTTCGATGAGTGCCTTGGCTCCCACACATTCGAAGACGTAGTCGACTCCGGTTGGCCGGATAGCCCGGATGCCCAGGTTGGCGTCCACCTCCGAGGCGTCTACGAAGTCGGTGGCCCCGAAGGTGGCAGCAAGGTCAGCCTTATCCGGGTTGGTGTCCACGGCGATCACCGGATGGGCTCCCGAGAGGGCGGCTGCCTGGATGACGTTGAGTCCGATACCGCCTACGCCCAGCACGGCCACGCTCTCCCCCGGTTGTACCCGGGCCCGGTTGAACACAGCTCCGGAGCCGGTGAGCACTCCACAGCCGATAAGCGACGCCGCGCTCATCGGAACCTCCTCGGGCACTGGCACCGCCTGGTTGGCCTTGACGACCACCCGCTCGCAGAACGAGGAGACGTTGGCGAAGTTGTAGTGAGGTTCACCGTCAAGGGTGAACGGCATGTCCTGGGCACCGAAGGTGGACCGGCACATGGTGGGCCGGCCGGCGTCGCAGGACGGGCAGGCGCCGCACTGGCCGAGGGTAGACAGTACGACGTGGTCGCCGACGTCCACACTGGTGACGGCAGACCCGACCTCGGTGACGATGCCGGCCCCCTCGTGACCCATGACCAGTGGGGTCGGGAAGGGGATGGTGCCGTCGATGACGCTCACATCGCTGTGGCACACACCGGCGTTGACGATTCGCACCACCACCTCACCTGGGCCGGGCTCGCGCACCTCCAGGCCATCGACGAGGCGCAGTTCGTCGCCGTCGAAGATGATGCCCCTCATGCGAGTCCCCTCACGCGGTGTCCTCGGTGGTGCCCGCCGGACAGCGGAGCGACCATCCTCGCCGGTGGGCGGGGCGACAGTCCACCCGTGGGCCGCCGGCCACCCGCTCAGCTGTGGATGATCAAAGAGACGGCAACGAAGTGGGCGGCCACGGCCAGGACCACAAAGGTGTGCCACACCTCGTGGTAGCCGAACACGCCTGGCCGCAACCTCGGCCACCGGGCGCCCAGCATTAGGGCTCCGGCCACGTAGAGCAGGCCTTCCAGTCCTACTAGAGCTAGAGCAGGGGGCTCTAGGGCGCTGATGAGGCTGGGCGCCACCACCACCGGCACCCATCCCAGGACGATGAACAGCGTGTTCATCAGGCCCTTCGGGGGATGGAAGGGCAGGAGGCGCATGGCGATGCCCAACGCCGCGCCGATCCACACGGCCCAGAGCATCAGCCTCCCCGCACCACCGTCCAGGGCGCTGAGGGCGAGCGGCGTGGCGCTGGTCGCGATGAGCAGGAAGATGGCCGCGTGGTCGCACCGGTAGAGGACCTCCCACAACGGCACCCTCCAGCGGCGCAGGTGGACCAGTCCGCTGACCGAGAACATGGTCACCGCCCCAACGGTGAAGATCGCCGCCCCGACCCGGTCACGACCAGCCGGGGCGGAGAGGACCAGCAGGACCCCGGCTGCCGCGCTCAGCGGGATTGCCACCCGGTGCAGCCGACCCCGCCACCGTGGCCACTGGCCGGTCAGGGCCCGCCGCACCGAGTGGGAAACGTCGTCGGGGATCGGTCCCCCGGGGGTCCTACCTACCAGGCCGTCGGTCACAATCTAGAAATTAGGCGCTGGGGGTTCGGACGCCGGGGAGACGGCCCCCTTAGGTCAGCAATCGCACCCCGGCCGTAGAGGCCATGGCGACCAGGACCACAACGATGAAAGGAGCCCGGCGCGCCACGGCCAGCGCTCCAAACGCAACCCCGACCATCCGACCGTCGACCACCAGGGACCGGCCGTCGGCCATGGCCATGACCACCACCAGTGCCGAGAACAGGGCCGCCGGAAGCAGCACGGTGACCGGGGCCAGCCGGGCGGCGAACCGCTCGCCGGCCACCACGCCCACCAACTTGAAGGCATAGGCCCCGGCGGACAACCCGAGCACGGCCGCCCAGCTCATCGTGCTCCCCGACGGGCCGCCACGACCAGCCCGGGACCCACGGCCAGGGCGGCCAGAAGCAGGGGAAGTCCGACCGGGGTGGTCGGCACTGCGACCAGGGCGATCATCCCGCCGACCAGTGCAGTCACTCGGCCGGGCCGGGTCCGTACGTGGGGCATCAGAAGAGCCACCATGGCGGCCGGGAACACCGCGTCGAGCCCCCAGGCCCCCGGGTCCTCCAGAGCTCCGCCGAGGATCACCCCGGCCACGGTCCCCAGACTCCAGAACCCGAAGAGCCACAGCCCGGTGAACCAGAACGCGTCGCGGGAGTCGGCGGGGGTGTCCTGGGCGCTGGCCATCGCTGTGGTCTCGTCGATGACGAAGTGGGCGGCCAGCGCCCGGCGAGCAAAGCCGCCCTTGAGCACCGGGCTGACTAGCGGACCGTACAGGCTGTTGCGGGCAGCCAGCAGCAGCGCGCTGCCCACCGCGGCGGCCGCATTCCCACCACCGTCGACCACCGAGACCACCGCGAACTGGGACGATCCGGCGAAGGTGAGCAGTGAGAGGGCCACCGCCTGGGCCAAGGTCAGGCCGGCGGTGTCGGCCAACACGCCGTAGGTCACGCCGATGAGGCCAACCGCCGCGGCCAGGACGAAGCCGTCCCGACGGTGGGGGCGCGCCCGAAGGGTCACGGCAGACGGAGGATGAGTCGGTCGATGAGACCGTCGAGGACGTCGACGCAGGAGTCGAAGACGGCCTGGTCGCCCGATGCCGGGTCGACCACCTCCTCCCTCCCCTCGGCGGCCACCTCGGCCAAGCCGAGCCCGGCCACCCGCTCGCCCAGGGTGCCTTCGGTGGGAAGGTCGCGGACCAGGCGGAGAAGGGTTCCGGTCCGAGAGGCCGCCTCGGGGTAGTTCCGGCGAACCCATTGGACGTGTTCGGGTTCCATGGCCACCACCAGGTCGGCCGTGGCGTGGTCGGGTCCGAACTGTCTGCTGCGGTGGGTGCCGTCATGCAGCCCTAGCCGTTCCAGGGCCCGCCGGGTGCGCTGGCTCATCGGATGGCCCTCGAGGACGAGTGTCCCGGCACCGATAGCCCGATACTGGGGGGTCCGGTCGGCCAGCATCGTCCGGGCCATCACCGAGCGGGCCGCGTTGCCGGTGCACAGGAAGCACACCACCGGACGGGGGTCGACGTCGGCGGTCATGTTGCCTCCGGCGGGGCCACGACCACGAAGAGGGCCTCGGCCTCGGCGGTCACCGTCCCGTCGACCAGGCATCGGGCCCGGGACAGGACCCTTCGCCCACCGGCGTGGTCCACCCATGCCTCGAACCTCAGGTCCGTTTCTATGGGGGTGGCCTGTCGGTACCTGATTCTGAGTCGGCCGGTAACCGCGGGGCGGCCGCCGGCCAGGCTGACCGTTCCGCTGAGCACGTCGTCGAACAGGCCGGCTAGGTAGCCGCCGTGGATCCGGCCGGGCGGACCCTCGTGGCAGCGGTCCACCCGGACCTCCCCGACCACCAGCGTCGAACCGTCGTCGGCCGCCTCGGTGGTGACCCGCAACGGCGGAGCAGCCGGGTTGCGACTGCCTCGGAACAGGCTGTGGTCACGGGCCTGGCCGGCCACCCTGGCCCGTGTCTCGTCGTCCATCCCGCCACTCGGGATCTCGTACCAGCGCAAACGAAGGGGCCCGTCGAGGGCGTGGCGGGCGGCCTGTAGGTGCTCGGTGGCCGCCTCTAGGTCGTCGGCTGAGACCTCGACTCGGTGGAGGTCCACCATGAGGGCCCGTACCTCGTCGGCCAGGCGGATCCCGGCCTCCCGGGCGGCTTCATCCATGGCGCACCTGTCTACCGGGTGGGGCCGTCCGCCCGGTCACACCAGGCCGAGGAGCTGGGCTAGTCGCCGCCGATGGTGGGCCGCGTCGCCCCAGGTGGCGGACAGGGCCCAGCCCCGCTTCAGCCAGAGTTGCAGGTCGTGCTCGACGGTGTAGCCGATCGCCCCGTGGCACTGGAGGGCCGACCGGCAGGCCCGGTCCACCGCGTCGGAGGCCAGAGCCTTTGCCATGGACACGTCGCCCGATACGGTCCCTCCGTCGGTGGGGCTGCGACCCTTGGCCATCGACCAGGCGGCCATGGCCACCACTGGCCGGGCGAACTCCACGGCGATGGCCACGTCGGCACAGGAGTGCTTGACCGCCTGGTTGGCACCCACCGGTCGGCCGAATTGCCGGCGTTCGGACACGTAGGCCACGGTGGTTTCCAACAGGCGCCTGGCGACGCCCACTGCTTCGGCGGCGGCGGCCAGTGCGCCCCGGTCGAGGACCTCGGCCACCGCCTCCGGGTCGTCGGCCACCAGGGTGGACTTCCCCGGTGCCCAGTCGACGAGGGCAGCCCGCCGGGCCGGATCGACCGACGGCTGGTCCGAGCAGGTGGCCTGGTCGGCCGGCACGGCGTGGACCTCCGCGTTACGGCAGAGCACCAGCAGGTCGGCCCGTCGGGCGGCCACCACCAAGTCGTCGACCGGCGAACCAGCGGCTAGCAGGACTTCGCCCGAGACGGCGCTACCCAGCCACCGGGCGGCCAGCGGCTCCGGGGCCCAGCGGGCCAGGACCGGTATGGCCACCGCGGCGTGCCCGGCCACCGGCTCCGGGCAGGCGGCCCGGCCCAACTCCTCGAGAACCGGCACCAGTTCGCAAGGCCCCATGTCCAGTCCGCCATATTCGGCTGGCGCGGCCATCCCTGGCACCCCGGTGGCGAGCAGCGTGTCCCACAGTCCGGCCACCGAGGCGTCGGCGGACCGGCCGGCGGAGCGAACGGCCGCCGGGGGGCACTCGGCTTCCAGGATCGACCGGACGGCGTCGGCCAACCGAGCCTGCTCGTCGGTGAGGGCGAAGCGCACGGCGATCCGACCCTGGTCAGGCTCGCGGCAGGCCGAGCACCCGCTCGGCCACGATGTTGCGCTGGATCTCGTTTGTGCCGGCATAGATGGGGCCGGCCAGGGCGAACAGGTAGCCGGCCAGCCAGGATCCGCCGTCCACCGCGGCCGGTGCCTGGTCCACTAGGTCGGCCCGGTCGCCCAGCAACCGGAGGGCCGTGGCGTGCAGGTCAACGTCCAACTCCGACCAGAAGACCTTCATCATCGACGGTTCCGAACCGAGGGTGCCCCCCTCGGTTACCCGGGTGGCCGCGGCCAGGGCCTGCCACCGGTAGGCCTGAGCACCCGCCCAGGCCCGGACCACCCCGTCGATGGCCTCCTGGTCGACGGGACGATCGGCGGCCACCCGACGGCACAGGTCGACGAGGCGGTCCGCGGAGGCGGTGAACCGGCCGGGGGCTCGGAGGTTGAGGCCTCGCTCGTCCGAGGCAGTTGCCATGGCCACCGTCCAGCCGTCACCCTCCTCGCCCAGCAGGTTCGACTCGTGTACCCGGCAACCGTCGAAGAACACCTCGGCGAACGCCGGCTGGCCGTCGAGACGGCTCACCGTCCGGCGCTCCAGGCCGTCGCTGTCGGCCGGTACCAGCAGGTAGGACAGCCCCCGGTGACGCTCGGCCTGCTGGTCGGTACGCACCAAGCAGAACAGCCAGTCTGCCCAGGCGCCGCGCGAGCACCAGGCCTTCTGCCCGTGGAGGACGAACCACTCGCCGTCCCGTTCGGCCCGGGTGGTGATAGCAGCCAGATCGCTGCCCGCATCGGGTTCTGACCAGGCCTGGGCCCAGATCTCTTCCCCGGAGGCCATCGGCGGAAGGAACCGGTCCTTTTGCGCGTCGGTACCGAAGGCGAACAGGGCCGGGCCTAGGAGGCTGAGGCCGTTGGTGTTGACCCGACCGGGGGCCCCCGAGCGGTAGTACTCCTCCTCGAAGGCCAGCCATTCAAAGACCCCTAGGTCGCGTCCGCCGTAGGTCTCGGGCCAGGACACCACTGACCATCGGCCGGCGTGGAGGATTCTTTCCCACTCCCTGTGGGCCTCGAAGCCCTCCGGGGTGTCCATCGGCGGGAGGAGATCGGCGGGGAGGTGGTCGGCCAGCCAGGCTCGGATCTCCTCGCGAAGGGCCGCTTGGGCGGCGGTGGGATCGAGGTCCATGGTCGGTCTGGTCAGCCGCCGACCAGCCGGTCGAGGGCCGCGGTGGCTCCGGCGATGGTCCGGTCGACCACCTCGGCACAGGTCGGCAGGTCGCCGATGGCTCCCACCCCCTGGCCGGTGGGGAGGATCCCCACCTCGAGGTGACCGTCGACCATGGTGGCCCGGGTGAGCATGGGGGCGTTGGCGGCTAGAGCCACCTGGCTCCAGGTGAGGCCCTGGTTCCGCTTCATGCGGAGGCCCTCGGCGACTAGTTCGCCCAGGCTGGTGCCGGTCAGGCGGCGGAACCGCAGGGCATTGCCCAGCGCCCGGGGGAAGGCCAGTAGCCGAGCGCGCTCCAGGCGTTCCACCATGGCGTTGGTGATGACCCGCTGGGGTGCCCCGTCGATAGCCCGGGTGACCGTAGTCCCGGTGACCGGGGTGGCCAGGTAGAGCGCCTTTACAGCGTCGGGCACCCCGCTCTCCGCGGTGAGGAGGAAGCGGGTGCCCATGGCGATGCCGTCGGCCCCCCAGGCCAGGGCGGCGGCCAGGCCTCGGCCATCGGTGAAGCCACCTGCCGCCACCACTGGGACGTCCACCGCATCAACGACCTGTGGGATGAGCAGCGACGTGGGCACCACGCCGGTGTGCCCGCCCCCCTCGGCACCCTGGGCGATCACCGCGTCGACGCCCCACTCGGCGACCTTCTCGGCGTGCCGGACCGCTCCTACCGTGGGGATGACCACCACCCCGGCTTCCACGAGACGATCCACCGTGTCCCGGCCCGGGGCCTGGGCGAACGACGCCACCGGCACCTCGGCGGTGATGAGGTGGTCGACCCGCCGGTCGACGTCACCAGCGTCGGTTCTCAGGTTCACTCCGAACGGGGCGTCGGTGGCCGAGCGCACCTCGTCGACGGCAGCCACCATTTCGTCGAAGCCCAGGGTCGCCGCGGCGAGGACCCCCAATCCTCCGGCCGCCGAGGTGGCGGCGGTCAGCCGGGGTCCGGCCACCCAGCCCATGCCGGTCTGGACCACCGGGTGGCGGACACCGACCAGGTCGCAGAAGCGGGTGTGGAGCCTCGGGTCGCTCATCGGGGGGTGAACTCCGCCTTGCGTAGGCCTCCTGGGTCGATCACCTCACGGATGAGGTGGAGTTCGGCGTCGGTAGGTAACCGGGTCTCAGGGACCTCGTCCGGGACCCGGAGTTCGAACCCGGTGGCCTCCAGGATCTCCTCTACGGCCACCCCGGGGTGGCGGGACCGCAACGCCATGCGGCGCTCGGGATTGTCGAAGTCGAAAACCCCTAGGTCCGACACGATGCGACGGATCTCGTGGTTGGCCCTGATGGTGTCCGAAAGGTCGGCCACCCTGTCGTATCCGGGGCCGGAGACCACGTCGACCGATTCGACGAAGGTGCGTGTCGAGTGGCGGGGCACCCAGTAGCTGGTGGTGTGGTTGACGAGGTTGCCGGGCGCCCCCCGGAGTCCCAGCAGTTGGGCCTTGGGGCGTCGCCAGTCACCGATGGCCGCAAGGTTCTGGTTGCCAGCCGAGTCGATCTGGCTGGCCCCCATGACGACGTGGCGCCGGCCTGACCAGACCACGTCGAACATGTCCCGGTAGGGCATCCACGCCTCCACCAGACGTTCGGCGTCCGGGTCGCCCACCGGGAGTGTGTTGGCGGCCAGGACGGCCACCGTGTCGGTCATCACCATGTCGGGTTCGAAGGTGGCCCGGGCCAGCCGGCCCCCGATGATGGGCACGGTGCCGATCGGGTTGGCGAGGATCTCGCCGTCGCCCCGGAAGGCCTCGGCGATGGCCACCGCGCAAATCTCGTCGATGGTCGCCGGCCCGCTCACCGGGGGCCTCCCCCGTCGGTCCGCTGTTCGAGCCGGGCCAGGTAGGCGTCGTGTCCGTCGGCCTCCAGGTAGTGGGTCCGGAAGGCCTCCCAGGCCGCCGGGTCGCCGGCAGTGGCCGCGTACTCGGCCTGGAAGGCCTCGTCGCGTCCGTAGTCGGGCGGGCATTCGGTGAAGTGGGCACCCCGCGGGGCCTCCACTACCCCGTCGACGAACAGCCGGGGCACTTTGAGGGTGTGGACGCTTCCCTCGTCGAGAAGAGCATCGGTGTCGACGATCCGCTCGCAGCTCATGAAGGTGCGGGCAGCGGCCTTGGCGAACAGGTCGTCAAAGTAGAGGTCGGGTCCGAGGAACTGGCCGTTGCCTGAGGCGTCGGCGCGGTTCATGTGGATCAGGGCCGCATCGAGCCGCAGGGCGGGGATGGCCACTAGTTCCTCGCCGGGATCGTCGCCCTCGCCGCCGTCCGGCGGGTACGGGGAAACCACGGTACGCAACTGCGGGTTCATGGCCAGCATGTCGCTGCCCAGCCCGGCCCGGGTCGGGTAGAACGGCACCCTGTGGGCGGCGGCCAAAAGCCCCAGGTAAAACGCCCCCTCGTCGAGTTCGGTGGCCTCCACCGTCCCCTCCTGGCGGGCCCGTCGGAAGTGCGGTTCCAGCGGGATGGTGTCAAGGGACACGAACCCGTAGACGATCCGCCGGGCCTGGCCGGTGGCGCACAGCAGGCCCACGTCCGGGCCGCCGTAGCTGACCACGGTGAGGTCTTTCAGGTCGCTGCGCAGGATGGCCCGAATCAGCGACATGGGTTTGCGGCGCGATGCCCAGCCGCCGATGCCGATGGTCATGCCGCTGGACAGTTCGGCAACGACGTCGTCCTCGGTCATCCGCTTGTCGGGCACTCGGCAACGCTACGGCAGGTCCGTCGGCCCGGCGACCTCCGGTACCCTGCCCACCGTGGAGAATCCCCCGGACCGGGCCACCGCACTCGACTTCTCGGGACGGGCAGTCATCGTCACCGGGGGAACCCGGGGCCTGGGCCGGACCATTGCCGGGGCCTTCCTGGATGCGGGCGCCGACGTAGTCACCTGTGCCCGAAATGCCCCGAAGGAGGCGGTGGCCTCGGCCGACGGAACCCGCCAGGCGGCTTTCGTGCCGGCCGACGTGCGAGATCCCGACCAGGTGGCGACGCTGGTGGCCACGGCCGTAGAGAGGATGGGTCGCCTTGACGTGCTCGTCAACAACGCCGGTGGTGCCCCCACGGCCGACTCGGCCACCGTCTCACCCCGATTCAACGAGAAGGTGGTGGCCCTCAACCTGATCGGCCCGATGACCTGCTGCCAGGCCGCCTACCGGGTGATGGCCGACCAGGACGGGACCGGAGTGATGATCAACGTCTCGTCGGTGAGCGGCAGCCGGCCTAACCCGTTGGGCGTGGCCTATGGCGCGGCCAAGGCCGGCCTGGCCAACATGGCGGCCACCCTGGCCCACGAGTGGGGTCCGGGGGTCCGGGTGCTGACCCTGGCCGTCGGGATGATCGAGACTGACGACGCGGCGGCCTTCTACGGGGACGCGGAGAGCCGAGCAGCCATCGGGGCGCATCTGGCCATGGGCCGGCTGGGCCATCCGGCCGAGGTGGCCGACATGTGCCTGGTTCTGGCCTCGCCACTGGCCCGTTGGGTGACCGGGACCACCGTGGAGGTCCACGGCGGTGGCGAGGGCCCGGCTTGGTTGGCCACCGTCGCCGACCGGGACCGGAACTGACCGGCCGACGTTTTCAGGACCCCGGGTCCTCGCCCAATTCGGCCAGGCCGTCGCGCAGGGCCACCCGAAGGCGACGGGCCACGTCGGGCGTCAGGTGGCCGACCAGGCCCTGTCCGGGCCGGCCCAGCTCCTCGACGGTGATGATGACCCGCGGCCGGGCATCGCCGTAGTCGTCGCTGATGGCGACCGCCCAGCCGACGGGCGTGAGTTCCTCCTCCTCGTAATGGGGCGGGTAGTCGCCCGGGTCGAAGGGACGGTCATCGATCGAACGGCGCATGCCCGGAGTCTGGCCGGTCGGAGGACGGCCCCGATTTCTACGTCGACTACGACGAGACGGGCCCCTACGAGGTCGCGGTCGGTGACTCGGAGTGCGCCACCTAATACCCGGCCGCCGGCCGCCGTGGGGCAGTATCCACCCATGCCTCCCGCCTTCCTGACCGAGCCGACACCCCCCTACGGCACGGTCGAGCAGGTGTCGCCCATGGTGGGCAGGCTGGTGGCCGACAACCCCTCCCGGTTCACCTACCACGGCACCGGCACCTACCTTGTCGGTCCTCCCGATGGCGGGGAGTTGGCGGTAATCGACCCTGGCCCCGACGACCGGGTCCACGTAGAAGCGCTGCTGGCTGCCATCGGCGACCGCACCGTCTCCCACCTGCTCATCACCCACACCCACCCCGACCACTCGCCGGCCGCCGCCGCCCTGGCCGACGCCACCGGTGCCCCCACCTACGGCTTCGGCCCCCACCCTGAGGCGGCCGTTGCCGCCCACCGGGAGCGGGTACGGCGGGCCCTCGACGCCGGTGAGGAGCCTGAATCGGAAGACGGCGAGGGCGGCGGAGACCTGGCCTTCATACCGACCGTGCAGGTGGGCGACGGGGACGTCATCACCGGAGACGGCTTCACCTTCGAGGCTCTCCACACCCCTGGCCACATCTCCAACCACCTGTGCTTCACCCTTGAGGAGGAGCAGACGCTCTTCACAGGGGACCACGTGATGGGCTGGTCGACCACGGTGATCCCCGCCCCGGACGGCAACCTCTCCGACTACTTGGCCAACCTGCGACGCCTCCTGGACCGACCGGAGCAGCTCTACCGTCCCACCCACGGTCCGGCTATCACTGACCCCCACCCTTGGGTGGCCGACCTGATCGCCCAC
>JAKUSA010000049.1 GCA_022449565.1 Acidimicrobiales bacterium
GTCGGAGATGTCGGTCAGGTTTATCAGCGCACCATCGGGTATCTCGTCGGGACCGGCTAGGGGCATGGTCGACAGGTCGACCCACCGGGTCGTCCCCGCAGCGGTCACCAGTCGGAGTCGTCCCCGCAGCGGGGTACCCGCCGATAGCGACTGGGTCAGGTCGGCAAGGAATTACTGACGCCCGTCCGCGTCAACCATCGACTCCCAGCCCGCGTCTAAGGCCTCGTCGGTCGCCTGGCCGGTGACGGCTGTCCAACGGTCGTTGAAGCGCAGCCCCTGCCCGTCGACCGACAGGTGGACCATGGCCGTCGGGGCGGCGTCGACCAGCCGGTCCAGGACCAGTTCGGCCCGGCGGTCATCCCGCCCTGTCTTATCGGGATAATCGGTCACGTGCGGACGGGGGGACTCGAACCCCCACGCCTTTCGGCGCCGGCTCCTAAAGCCGGTGCGTCTACCAGTTCCGCCACGCCCGCATTACCAGCCTACGGGGTGCTGCTCCGGGCGACCGGTCGAGTCGTTAGGCCGGCTCAGTGCATCTCACCCCGGCTGACGATGACCTTGTCGATGATCCCGTAGTCGCGCGCCTCTTCTGCGGTGAACCAGCGGTCCCGGTCGCTGTCCGCCTCGATGGTGGCAACCTCCTGCCCGGTGTGCTCGGCGATGCGCTCCTGGAGGATCTGCTTGGTGAACGCCATCTGCTCGGCCTGAATGGCGATGTCGCTGGCGTCGCCTCGCACCCCGCCCAACGGCTGGTGCATGAGGATCCGAGCGTGGGGGAGCGCGTAGCGCTTGCCCGGCGCTCCGGCGCACAACAGGAACTGGCCCATGGAGGCGCCGAGCCCCATGCAGATCGTGCCCACCTCGGGCCCGACGAACTGCATCGTGTCGTAGATGGCCATCCCGGAGGTCACCGAGCCACCCGGCGAGTTGACGTACAGCCAGATCGGCTTGTCCGGGTCTTGGGCCTCCAGGAACAGCATCTCGGCGATGACGAAGTTGGCCACCTCGTCGTCCACTTCCTTGCCCAGAAACACGATGCGGTCCCTGAGTAGCCGGTGGAAGACGTCAAAGCGACCCTGCTCGAAGCGTTCGTTCTCGGAGGCCAGGCGGATCGAGG
Source organism: Acidimicrobiales bacterium (assembly GCA_022449565.1). Classification (GTDB taxonomy): domain Bacteria; phylum Actinomycetota; class Acidimicrobiia; order Acidimicrobiales; family MedAcidi-G1; genus JAKUSA01. The sequence goes on from JAKUSA010000049.1 coordinate 1,118, forward strand.
GGTCTGGCGACTGTTCGGGGAGGAGTTCGTCCATGGAGGGGCAGGGTAGCGGCGCGGCGTCCCGCCCCGGTCCAGTTCAGTGGGATGCCGACTCGGCGCGGGCCCGAAGGTCGGCTACAGCATGGTCGAGGCCTTCTGGGTCCCGATAAAGGGCACTCCCGGAGACCAGCACGTTCGCCCCGGCGGCCGCCGCGCCGGCCACCGTGGCCGGTCCGATACCACCGTCGACTTCCACGTCGCAGTCGCGGCCATCGACGATGGCTGCCACCTCGGCGATCTTGGGTTCCATGGTGGCGATGTATTCCTGGCCTCCGAATCCAGGATTGACAGTCATGACAAGAACCAGGCCCACCAGGTCGCACACCTGGCTAACCACCTCGGCCGGGGTGTGGGGGTTCAGGGCCAGGCCCGGCGTCGCCCCTAGGTCGCCGATCCGGGCCAGGGTGCGGTGCAGGTGGGTGCAAGCCTCGGCGTGGACGATCACGATTCCGCATCCGGCCTCCACGTAGCGCTCCAGTAACCGGTCCGGTTCCACGACCATCAGGTGGGCCTCGAACGGCACCTCGACGTGGGGTCGCACCGAGGCGATCACGTCGGGCCCGAAGGTCAGGTTGGGGACGAACACCCCGTCCATGACGTCGAACTGGATCCGGTCGACGCCGGCCTTCTCGAGGTTCATGCACTCGTCGCCGAGCCGTGAGAAGTCCGCGGGCAGGACTGACGGGACGATGGAGATCGGGCGGGGCACAGCGATGACCCTAGACGGACGTGCTATCAGCGTCGCGGCGGAATCGGAGCCGATCTGGGTACGGGTAGAACTCCGGGAGGGCGCCCTCGGCCAACTGGGCCTGGACCCCCTCCCAGAACCCGACCGTGAACAGATCGCCGTGCACGGTCACGAACCGCTCCCAGATCTTGGTGGGAACCTTCCGAGGGAAGGACATGAAGGTCGGGAACTGCTCGGGGAACACGTCCCCGTCGCGGACCGCGAACCACGGCTGGGAGCGCATTTCGTGCTCCGGCTCGTCGGAATCGGGTATCACCCGGAACCGGCACTCCTCCAGCAGGGTCAGCTCGTCGTAGTCGTAGAACACGACGGTCCCGTGGCGGGTCACCCCGAAGTTCTTGGTGAACAGGTCGCCCGGCCAAACGTTGGCTGCGGCCAGGTCCTTGATGGCCCAACCCCAGTCGATGGCCGCGGCCTCGGCCCGGTCGGGTTGCATTTCCTGCAGGTACAGGTTCAGCGGGTACACCTGGCGTTCGGTATAGGTGTGGCTGATCACTACCTGGTCGCCGACCAACTTGACCGTCTCAGCCGCCTCGTTGAGCAGTTCCTCGAGCAGGTCCGGGTCGAACCGGTCCCGGTCGAACGACAGGTTCTGGAACTCCTGGGCGTCGACCATCCGACCAACCCGGTCACGGCTGTACACAAGTTCGTAGCGGCGCTGTACGGCCTCGCGCGTGGTGTTCTTGGGCGGGTCGAAACGGTCCTTGATGACCTTAAACACCACGTTGAACGAGACCAGGGTGAACACGGTCATGACCATCCCGGGCGTGCCGCGGGCCCGCACGAACTTGTCGGTCGAGGTCTGGAGGTGCCGGTAGAGGGAGCGGTAGAGGCTGCTTTTGCCGTGCTGCGGATAGCCGATGGCCGTGTAGAGCTCGTGGAGCGACTTGTTGGGGAGCAGTGACTTGAGGAAGCCCACCAACTCCGACGGACTATGCCAGTCCACGAAGAAGTAGGAGCGGGTGAAGCCGAATAGGCGACTGGCCTGGGTCTCGGTGAGCAGGACCGTGTCGACCCGGAGTCCATCGTCGTCGTGGAGGATCGGAAGCACAAAGGGGGTCACCCGGTTCAGGAAGCGGGCCCGACCGATCAAGTAGGCCCCCTTGTTGCGGTAGAAAACCGGGCGGACCATGTCCAGGCCGTCAAGGTGAAGACCACCCCATGCCTCGAGCAGGAAGGAGTCCAGCCGGGCCGCCACCCTCCGGGCGTCACCCGCTAGGTCGGCCCACGGTGCGCCCAGGTCGAAGGAGGCCAGCACCGACTCGACCAGGGCGGCCGAGTCGCCGTCGCGGGCAAGCGTGGTGAACAACTCGGTTCGTGACTCCCCTCGGGGCACGGCGGTGGCGCCGAACCATCGCAACTCCACGTCGTTGTCCACCCCGATGGTGGTGAAGATCCGTCGGGTGACTGAGTTGAAGAACGTCTCGGCCAGGCCCTGGTCGGTCCGTTCGGCGATCCGACGCTGGTACAGGTTGCGTGCCTGGCGCCACTCGCCGCGCCGGTCTGGGACGTCGTCGAGCAAGCCGGCCGCCTGGTCGACGGCCTTCCATACAGTCTCTCGGTGGAGGGTCAGCCGTTGGAGGGCGTCGGCCTCCTGAGCCGACCACTCATGCTTGGTGAAGTGGCTGCTCGCCCTCCCCGAGATCAGGCGGTCGGCCGCCACGTAGTCCACGAACCCGGCCAGGAGCGTGTCGCACACCTGCTGGGCCGGTCCGTCGTCAAGTCGGTCCCCGTCCTCCTTGGCCGAGTCCTCGTGGGTTCGTGGGACGAAGGTCATGATCGACCCCTGAGCCGCTGGGCGGCCCACCCGTCCGGTGTGAACCCGTCGGTCCTGACCCTTCGGCGGGCGAATCGCCAATTCCCGTCGGTCCGGCGGTACTCGTCGTCGTAGCGCCCCCAGTGGTCCAGTCCGTGCTCCATGAGCACGCTGAAGTAGGCCCGGCCGGTGGCGTGGTCCTGGTCGACCATGGTGATGTGGACCGGTGACGTGTGGTGCTGTACGTATGACGGCTGTGCGCCCGAGGTCACCGAGTCGCGTGTCCGGGTGAAGATCTCCCGGATCCGATCGGCTCCCTCGTAGGTGTGTCCGTCGCCGATCTCCATCACCGCGTCCGGCTCGAACAATCCCATGAGTTCGTCGAAGCGACCCCGGTCACCGAACGCGTTGTAGGCGGCGACCAGGTTCCGGATCTCCCAGTGGGCTTCCGATTCGGCGCTTTCCATACCACTAGCGTGCCCGACGATGGCCGGTCTCACTGACATCAGTTCCCGATTCCCTGGTCTGGCCGACGGTTGGGCCCGATTCGACGGGCCTGCCGGCACCCAGGTGGTGGACTCGGCGATCGACGCCGCGGCCGAGTGGCAGCGCAGCGGTCGGAACGCAAACAGCCACGGCGCTTTCCCAGCTGCCTGGGCCTGCGACGCCCTGGTCGAACGGGTGGACGACGTAATGGGGGAACTGCTCGGGGCCAATCCGGCTGGGATGGTCTACGGGCCGAGCACGACCGCCAACATGATGGCCCTGACTAGGGCGGTGGCCCACGGGTTGGGCCCGGGCGATGAGATCGTGTGTACCACCCTGGACCATGACGCCAACGTGGCCCCCTGGCTGCTAGCCGCCCGTGATTCCGGGGCGGTGGTTCGCATGGCGGAGTTCGACCCGGCCGGTGGTCGACTGGCCGCCGACGCGGTTACCGGCCTGGTCGGTCCGGCCACCCGGTGGGTGGCCGTCACCGGCTCGTCCAACGTCATCGGAACCATGCCTGACGTACGGTCCATCACTTCGGCTGCCCATGCCTCCGGGGCTCGGGTGGCGGTCGACGGGGTCCACCTCACCCCGCACCGGGCGGTGAACCTGTCTGAGATCGGATGTGACGTGTACGCCACCTCCTCGTACAAGTGGTACGGCCCCCACGCCGGGATCATGTGGGTCGAACCGACGCTCCTCGACGAGCTGGCCGCCTACAAGGTTCGTCCTGCCCCGGAACGGGGTCCGGGCCGCCTTCAATACGGGACCCCGTCGTGGGAGGCTCTGGCCGGTGTGGAGGCGGCGGCCCGGTTCCTCCTCGACACCGGATTCGAGGCCATCGAAGCGCATGAGGCCGCCCGATTCTCACGGCTGCTGACCGGTCTCGGCGACCTTCCCGGCGTTCGGGTGGTCGGCCCGCCCGACACGGCGGATCGTGCGCCCACCCTGTTATTCCTCGTCGACGGCCACAGCCCTGAGGCCGTGGCCGCCCGGCTAGCCGAGTCACGGGTAGCGGTCTGGCACGGCCACAACTACGCCGTGGAAGCCATGGGGCCACTGGGTCTCGACGAGGCGGGCGGGGTGAGGGCCGGGGTCTGCGTGTATATCGGCGACGACGACGTGGACCGGCTCCTAGCTGCCGTCGCCGCCCTTTGAGGGGAACCCCGGAGTGGCCGACGCCCTCCGCCTAGCCTGAGGGCGACGACCCGATGCCGGAAAGGGGGTGATGGTTGTGCGGCGACTGACCCAGTTCAGCCACGGCGCCGGTTGAGGCTGCAAGCTGGCCCCCGGCGACCTGGTGCAGGTACTGCGCCAACTCAACTCGACTGAACACCCCGACCTGCTGGTGGGAACGGCCACTGGCGACGACGCCGCGGTATGGAGATTGACCGACGACCGGGCGCTTGTCGTCACCGCCGACTTCATCACGCCGGTGGTCGATGACGCGCGCGCCTGGGGGAGAGTCGCGGCGGCCAACGCTGTCTCCGACATCTATGCCATGGGTGCCCGGCCGCTACTGGCTCTCAACCTGGTCGCCTGGAACACCGCCGAACTGTCCACCGAGCTGTTAGGGGAGGTCCTAGCCGGCGCCCAGGATGTGGCTAACGAGGGCGGGTTCGTGATCGCCGGTGGTCACACCGTCGATGATCCCGAACCCAAGTTCGGCCTCGCGGTGGTCGGCGAGGTGCATCCGGACCGGCTTCTCACCAACTCCGGGTTCCGGCCGGGAGATGCTCTGATTCTCAGTAAGGCCCTGGGTATCGGAGCGATCACCACTGGGATCAAAAGTGGCCAGGCCCCAGTCGAGGCCGTCGACGCCGCACTGGCTTCCATGAACCGATTGAACGATCGGGCGGCTGCCGTGGCCCTCGCAGCAGGAGCTACCGGGGCCACCGACGTCACCGGCTTCGGGCTGCTCGGTCACCTGGGCCGGGCGGCGATCGAATCGGGGGTCGACGCCGAGGTTGACGTTGCCGCTGTGCCGGTGCTCCCCGGGGCTCGGGAACTAGCCGCCGCCGGGGTGGTCCCCGGGGGGAGCGAACGGAACCTGGCCTGGATCGAAGAACGCCTCGACCGGGGCGGGTGCCACGAGGTGGACGTGGTGCTGTTGGCCGACGCCCAAACCTCGGGCGGCCTGCTGTTCGGTGTCGAACCCGGCTTGGCCCAGGGGGCCGTCGACGAACTTGTGGCCTCCGGTCACCGGGCGGCGACCATTGGTCGGGTGGTCGAGGGCGATGGGGCACTCCGACTCGTCGAAGGGCAGGCCACGGCATAGCGTCCCTAACGATGGCCCGACGCCTCGCCGTCCCGGTTCCTCAGGCCGTGGCGGACCTGAGCGCAGACTGGTTGACCGACGCGCTGCACCAGTCGGGGGCTGTCCACTCGGCCCGGGTTACCTCGTTTACGACCGGGACACCGGGCAGCGGCCGGGGCTTTACCGGCCAGACCTTCCGGGTGGCCCTCGAGTGGGACCGCCCCGAGGAGGGAGCGCCGGCCACGGTCCTCCTGAAGGTCCCCTCCGCCGATCCCGGCAACCGGGGCCTGGTCGAAAAGGACGGCGCTTACGACCGCGAGCTTGACTTCTACGAACGGTTCTCGGCCGACTTCCCGGTCAGGGTGCCCCGGCTCTACCACTCGCTGCGAGATCCCGGCCCGGGCCCGGCGGCCCGCCTTCGGACCAACCGGCTGATCGATCGGCTTCCCGAGTCGGCGCTCCGGTTCGTCGGGCGGCACGCCCGCCGCCTGGTCCGGCCGTCAGGTCGCCGGTACCTCCTTCTTACCGAATACATCCCCGGGGCCCGTACCACCACCATGGAGGACTACCCCCCGGACGGGGACCTTCAGGAGATCCTGTCCGCACTGGCCCGGATCCACGCCCGGTGGTGGCGGCACCCGGACCTCTCCGACGAAGAGGTGGTGTCATGGCCGACCGTGACCCAGACTCCGCGGCTCATGCACGGGCTCTACCGGGCCCGGCGGTCCGAGGTGGCCGAGCGGTGGCCGCACCTGTTCACACCAGAGCTGATCGGCTTGACCGACTGGTTCGGTGACCACATCGAGGACCTGATCGACTTCATCAATGAACCACTGGCCCTCCTGCGCGGCGACACCCGTACTGACAACATGCTGTTCTGCGACGACGGCCTGGTCATGGTCGACTTCGGCAACCTCGGGTCGGGCCGGCCGGCCTTCGACGTGGCCACCCTTCTGTCATCAACCCTGGTCCCCGGTGCTGACGCCCCATCCAGCTTGCCGGGGACTACCACCAGGCCGTGGTCGACGAGGGGGTGGTCGACCATTCCCTGGCCCAGTTCCGCAACGACCTCGACGTCTGCCTGATTCTCCACGCCTACCTGCTTGTCCTCACCGCAGGCCACTACGAGGCCGACTACTCGGGCGCCTCGCTGGCCGAGATCTGGGCGTCCCGGATTCTCGGCCTGCTACCTGCCGAGGTGCCGATAATCGGCGAGGTGATCGCCGCGTAGCACCCGGGCCGCCCTGGGCGCCCGGTCCGTTTCCTGCCTAGCGGATACGCGGTTCGGGACGCTCGCCGCCGGCGAAGCGCTCGGCGCCTTCACGCATGGCCTCGGCGTCGCTGGCCGCTGATAGCAGCGCCGCGGCCACCGAGGCACCGCCGAGTCGCCCCAGGTCCAGGCCGGCCCAGATAGCCCGCCGCGTCCCCTGTACCGCCCACGGCGAGCACGCGGCGCTCGAGGCGGCCAGGCGGTGGGCCGCACCGGCTAGTTCGTCGGCCGGGACCACCTCGGTGACCAGACCCATCCGCAGGGCCGTCGCCGCGGTGATCCGCTCGCTGTTCCCGGTCAACGACATCCGCATCACCTCGCCAAACGGCATCTTGGTCAGCATCCTCATCGGCTCGTAGATGGCCGGCATCCCGTAGGTGACGTGGGGGTCGAAGAACGTGGCGTGATCGGCGGCGATCAGAATGTCGCACTCTCCGAGCAGGTAGAAGGCTCCGCCGCAGGCCATGCCGTTCACCGCGCCGATCACCGGCTTCCACAGGTCGTTGGACTTGGGGCCCAGCCGGTCCCCGGGATCGTCGTACATGAAGTTGTTGGACGTGCCGTAGAGGGCCCGACCGCCCTCCATGGCTGTGAACGGCTCGTCCCGGTCGATGCCCACGCAGAAGGCGCGTTCGCCCGCCCCGGTCAGCACGACCACCCGGACCCCGTCGTCGGTGCGCAGCGACCGCCACAGGTCCTGGCATTCCTCCTGCATCAGCGCGGTGAAGGCGTTGTGGGCCTCCGGCCGGTTCAGGGTCACCCAGGCCACGTGGTCGCGTTCCTCGTAGGAGATGGTTTCGTAGTCGGCCATCGTCGGCGCCTCCGGTATCCATCGGGGTGGTCCCGTTGCCCCGATGGTAGGTCGGGACGACCCGGATCGGGTGGTCGTCGGACCACCCGGCTCGGCCGGGCCGCTGGATGCGGCCGCCGGTACCCTTGGGCGGAGGTCGGGACTGCCGGCCGTCGTCCCCGTCCGGGAGAAGCCATGAGCGAAGAGTTGGGTTTCCGGCCCTTCGACTGCGACAACCACTACTACGAGGGCCCCGACGCCTTCACCCGCCATGTTCCGGCCGAGATGCAACCACGGGTCGTCCAGTGGGTGGACATGGATGGCCGGCGCCACCACCTGGTCGGCGGCAAACTCAGCCGGGCCGTGGTCAACCCGACCTGGAATCCGATCGCCAAACCCGGTGCGCTGCACCGTTACTTCCGAGGCAACCCGGACGGCAAGACCCCCATGGAGTACCTCAAGGACCGGGAACCGTTGCCCGACGCCTACGTCGACCGGGATGCCCGGGCCGAGATGATCGAGTCCCAGGGTCTCGAGGCGGTCTGGTTGTTCCCCACCCTCGGCGTGCTCTACGAGGAGCTCCTCAAGCACGACGTCGAAGCCGTGGTGGCCCTCATGCGCGGCTTCAACCGATGGTTGGACGAAGACTGGGGCTTCGACTACCGGAGCCGGATCTACGCCGCCCCGTACCTGTCGCTGGCCGATGTCGACGAGGCGGTAGCCGAACTGGAGTGGTGCCTCGACCGGGGGGCCCGGCTGATCGTCATGCGACCCGCCGCGGTATGGACCGCCGCTGGCCCGCGGTCGCCCGGGGACACAGTTTTCGACCCGTTCTGGACTCGGGTGAACGAGGCGGGGATCACCGCCGTGGTCCACGCTGGCGACAGCGGCTACACCACCCACGGGTATGCCCGCGGCGGAGGCTTCGGCCTGAACATGGAAGGCCGCTACCGGCCCTCGATCAAGTCGTTCAACATCGAACGGGCCGCCCACGACTGGTTGATCACCATGTCCATGGAGCGGATGTACACCCGGTTCCCCGGCCTGCGGGTGGCCTCGGTGGAAAACGGGTCGGACTACCTGGCCCTCCTGCTCCGCAAGCTAGGCCAGCAGGCCTCCAAGACCCCAGGCTGGTTCGACGACGACCCAGTCGAATTATTCCGTCAGCACGTTTGGATGAACCCCTTCTGGGAGGACGACGTCTACGAACTGGTCGACCTGATGGGAGCCGACCACGTGATCTTCGGTTCCGACTGGCCCCACATCGAGGGAATGCCCAGCCCTCTGGACTACCTGACGGAGGTCAAAGAACTAGACGACGACGACCGGCGGCTGGTGATGCGGGACAACACCCGGTCGCTGACCGAACTACGGCCCGCCTGAGGCGACCGGCGGAGGACGAACCGTGGCCGAATGGGACCCAGAACTGGAGGAGTTGCACCTTCGTGAGACCCTGGCCGAGCGGATGGGCGGCCAAGAGAAGGTGGCCCGCCAGCATGACCGGGGCAAGCTCGACATCCGCCAGCGCCTAGACCTCCTCCTGGACGACGACTCGTTCCACGAGGTGGGAAAGATCGCCGGTACGGCCTCCTACGACGACGACGGGAACCTTGTCGACCTGCGGGCCTCCAACTTCGTGTTCGGACGGGGTCTCGTCGACGACTGTCCCGTAGTGGTGGCCGGTGACGACTTCACCGTGCGGGGCGGTGCGGCCGACGCGTCAATCGTCACCAAGCAGATCGCCGCCGAACACATGGCCTTCGAACTGCGGCTGCCGATCATCCGGTTGATCGACGGCACCGGCGGGGGAGGGTCGGTCAAGACCCTGGACACCAAGGCCCAGTCGTCGGGCAGCGTGGCGACCGGGTCGATGGGCCGGGGGGCCCGCACCTACGTGCCGGCCAACCCGGCTTGGGAACACGTGGTAGCCAACCTGGCCACCGTGCCCACCGTGGCCCTCTGCCTCGGCCCGGTGGCCGGCCTGGGCGCTGCCCGAGCGGTATCCAGCCACTTCTCCGTCATGGTCCGGGGCCTATCGCAACTGTTCGTCGCCGGACCGCCAGTGGTCAACGCGCTGGGCGCCGAGGAAGTCGACAAGGAGAGCCTGGGAGGCAGTGGCATCCACACCCGAAACGGGGCGATCGACCATGCCGTGGACTCCGAGGAGGAGGCGTTCGAAGCGGCCCGCCGCTTCCTCTCCTACCTACCGTCATCGGTCCACCAACTGGCCGAGCGGGGGCCGGTCACCGACGACCCCGACCGGCGGGACGACCTGCTGGCCGACATCGTGCCCCGGGACCGCCGACACGTCTACAAGATGCGAACCATCATCGAATCGGTGGTCGACCAGGACTCGTTCTTCGAAACGGGCGCGGCGTTCGGGCGCTCGGCTATCACCGGGCTGGCTCGGATTGACGGATGGCCGGTGGCCGTCCTGGCCGGCGACCCCTACCACTACGGGGGCGGCTGGACCGCCGACGCCTCCCAGAAGGTCACCCGCTTCGTGGACCTGGCCGAGACGTTCCACCTGCCGGTTGTGCACCTGGTCGACAACCCCGGGTTCGTGATCGGCACCGAAGCAGAACGGGCGGCCACCATCCGCCATGGCGCCCGGGCCCTGGCGGCCGTCTACCAGTCGACCG
>JAKUSA010000005.1 GCA_022449565.1 Acidimicrobiales bacterium
CGCCCGGACGGTAGGAGAGGTGGTGGCTCGGAGCGTCTAGCACCATCAAGTAGCCAAGCTGCCCAGACCGATGATGCCCATAGCAAGCGCCACCGTGCCGATCAAGGCCGCTGTCGTGCCCAGAACGGTGTCGAACCAATCCGATTACCATCCAGTTCGCAGACTACGCGGCACCGGGAGAAACGTGGTCAGCTTCAGAGAACAGGGTGAGGAACTGCTTGCTCGCGCAGGAATCGCTGTCGGCGGTAACCAGCAGCACGACATCCAGATCCATGACAACCGGTTCTGGAAACGAATCTTCCGGGATCGGGAACTGGGCCTGGGCGAGGCCTACCAGGACGGGTGGTGGGACGCCGGCCGGGTAGACAAGTTCCTAGTTCGGGTACTCACAGCCGATCTTCGGTCCACCATCCAGTCCAGCCCGGCACTGCTCTGGAACGTGGCACGCTCAAAGCTCACCAACCGCCAGACTATTCGTCGGGCAGGCCGCAACGCCCGAACCCACTACGACATCGGCAACGACCTGTACGTACGGATGCTCGGTGAGGAGATGATCTACAGCTGTGCCCGATGGGATGGTGCCGAGGACCTTGACACCGCCCAAGAGACAAAGCTGGAGTTGATCTGCAAGAAGCTGCACCTTGAGCCGGGCATGCGGGTACTCGACATCGGAAGCGGCTGGGGTGGATTTGCCCGCCACGCCGCGGTCCACCATGGGGCCACTGTCGTAGGCATCAGCCCGGCCGGAGAGCAGGTGCGGGAGGCCCGTCGACGGGCCGGATCCCTACCGGTCAAGTTCCACCAGCAGGACTACCGAGAGGCGACTGGTACCTACGACCGGATCGTGAGCATCGGGATGATGGAGCACGTGGGTCCCCGGAACTACCAAGGCTTCTTCGACCGGTGCCGTGACCTGCTCTCGCCCGATGGGTTGATGCTGCACCACACGATCGGGTCGAATGAGTCAACACAATCGGTTGACGCCTGGTTCGACCGTTACATCTTCCCCGGCGGCGTGGTTCCGTCGCTTCACCAGATCGCCGGTGCGGCCCAACCACTCTGGGCTGTAGAGGACATCCAGAACCTGGGACCCGACTACGACCGAACACTCCTGGCATGGTTTGAGAACATCGAGGCTCGTTGGGACGAGATCCCCAACTACGACGAGCGGTTCCGCCGGACCTGGCGCTACTACCTGCTTTCCTCAGCCGCATCCTTCAGGGTTCGGAATCTCCAGCTCTTCCAGATTGTGTTCACTCGAACAGGCCGCGCCTCACCAGTTTATGAATCCATCCGATAGCCGCGCTGGCAACTTCCTTGACTCCGCCGCAGCTGGTCGAGACCGCCATCAACTACGAGCTCAAGTTCCGTTCCGGTGGAGCTAGCCGACATCTCGATCACTGCGATACTGCCATCCGGGCGGGTAAGCCCCAAACCGCAGACCGCAGGAAAAGTGGTCTCACCTGCGATTTTGTCTGTCGGGCTGCCGAGATTTGAACTCGGGACCTTCGGTCCCCCAGATCGATGCACCCCAAACCGCTGACCTGCGCAAACGCCCGGAAACCGCCTCTGAACTGCTGTTCTAATTGATCACTGGTTCGCGCTGGTTCGCGTTGTTTCGCGACGTCTCGCGGCCTGTACGCGGCCTGCAGCACTGAACCTCACGGCGCAGCGATCGCATCGCTCGCGACTGTGAGCGACATCGAGACGTGTTCGGACGTTCTGGGTTGGCTTCAAGGCCTCAGTTAGAAGGCGCTTTGGTCGGAGCAGGCGCTGACGCGTTGGCGATCGCGGCCCACACTTTTTGTGGAGTCATCGGCATGTCGAGGTGCTTTACGCCAAGGTGTCGAATCGCATCGATGACGGCGTTTTGTACCGCGGCGGTAGAGCCGATGGCTCCCGACTCGCCGATGCCTTTCGCTCCGAGTGGGTTGTTCGGCGAAGGGGTTTCGTAATGCGTGGTCTCGAATGACGGCACTTCGGGCGCCGAAAGGATCGAGTAGTCGACGAAGTTAGACGTCAAAAGATTGCCATCGACGTCGTAGACGATCTCTTCGTACAATGCTTGCGCAACCCCAGCGCCGAGACCGCCATGCACCTGCCCCTCGGCGAGCATTGGATTGATAATGGTGCCAGCGTCGTCGGCCGCGATCAAGCGCAGGAGCTCGACGGATCCGGTCTCTGCATCCACCTCGACCACGGCGATGTTGGCGCCCGACGGATAGGTGGGCGACTCCTGGGCGAACTCGCCCACCGTGGCGAGCGGCACCTCGGTCGCGGCCGCGATGGCCGGCCAATCAATCGAGATGGCGGGTGTGCCGGCAACGGCAAATGCGCCGGTTCCCTGGTCGAACACGACGTCGTCCTCGGCTGCTTCCAACAGCTGCGCGGCGATCGATTTGGCTGCTTCGACCATCTGCTTGGAAGCATCGACCATCGTCGGTCCAAGAACCTGGGTCGTGCGAGCCCCCACGGTGATGTTGCTGTGGGGAATTGTGTTGGTGTCACCTGACCGGAGGGTGATCTGTTCGACGCCCACACCCAGGCCATCGGCGGCGATCATCGCCACCGTGGTTTCGGTGCCTTGGCCCATCGCCGTTGCACCGAAGTCGACCCGGAAAGATCCGTCGTTGAGCAGTGTGACAGCGCCGTATTCGGTCCCTGGGCCGGAGGTCGTTGAGGCCGTGACTTCGACAAACGACGCCACACCGATGCCCAACAGTTTTTTGCTTCCTGACTCTCGACGTGTTGCCTGGTCGGAGCGGAGCTGTTCGTAGCCGGCGATGTCGCAAGCGAGCCGAAGCCCTTCGGCGAATCGCCCGGAGTCATAGACCGAACCCGTCTTGGTGGCGAACGGGAAACTGTCTGGCTCGATGAAGTTGCGACGACGCACCTCGACCGGGTCGATGCCCGCCTCGGCGGCAAACAGATCGACGGCCCGTTCGAGGGTGGCAATGGCTTCGGGGCGGCCGGCCCCACGAAACGCACCGATGGTGGACGTGTTGGTGAGGACTGTCTCGAACGTATAGGCGACCTTGCCGATGTCGTAGCAACCCTGGGCCACCATCCCGGTGAGGAATGGAAGAAACCCCGCCCCGGTGGGGGTGTAGCCAGCGTCGGCGAGATTGTGGAGGTGATAGTGGGTGATGCGTCCATCGGCGCGACCGCCCATCGTGACCGTGTGGTACTGGGCGCGGCCGTGGCACATCGCCTGCAGGTTTTCGGTGCGCGACTCGACCCACAAAACCGGGCGTTGCACGATTCGAGACAGACACCCCAAGGCGCACTCCTCTAGGCCCGGTCCGGACTTGGCTCCAAACCCGCCCCCAAGATCGGGGACGATCACCCGCACGGATTGGTCCGGCAGGCCGGCCACAACTGCTAGCTGCGAACGGGTTGCGTGAGGTCCTTGGGTCGACGACCAACAGGTGAGCGTGTCATCGGCATGCCAATGCGCGGCGGCAACCCTAGGTTCGATCGGCGCAGCGCTCATCCGAGAGTTCGAGATTTCCATCGTGAGGACGACATCGCAGTCCGAGAAGTCGGGAATCGGCGCCTCGGCTAGTGGCATTGCGGGCAGTACGTTCGACCGAAGTTCGTCGTACAACGTCGTCGTGTGGGCGCCAGCGCGGCGCGGATCGATCACGGCATCGAGAGGTTCGTAATCGACGACGACCGCCTCCGCGGCATCGATCGCCTGGCTGAGCGTGTCTGCCACGATGGCCGCGATGGGTTGTCCGACGAACCGCACCCGGTCGGTCGCGAGTAGGTGGCGTTGCAAGAAGTCGGGCCGCGGGATGGGCGAAGAACCCGGTGCCGGATTCGCCCCAAGCGATTCGGCGTCGACAACGGCGAGAACGCCAGGCATGCGCCTAGCCTGGTCGAGTTCGACGGCGAGAAGTTTGGCGTGCGCCATGCTCGAACGTGCGAACACGACCGCTGCGGCATCCGGTGGCGCAACGTTGGCCACATATCGTCCTTGGCCGAGAAGAAACCGTACGTCTTCGATGCGTTGTACGCGATTGCCGAGAATGCTCATGGTGTGGGAAACCCGCCTGCTTTGGCGACCAGACCGGGGGTTGAGTGTTGCAGCTCGTATTCCAGCCAGGCCGTGGATTGGATGAGAAGGTCGAGGTCTAGGCCGGTGTCGAAACCCATCTCGTGCAACAGGTAGACGACGTCCTCGGTGGGTACGTTGCCGGTTGCACGTGGAGCGAACGGGCATCCTCCGACACCACCGAGGTTCGCCTCTTCGAGGTTCGCCCCTGGTTCGATCGTGTAGCCGTTGACCTCCACGCCGACCACGCTACGGGCCGACCAGCAGGGCTTCCAGAAGTGGCCTGACCGGCTGGGGCTACCTGCAGGGTCAGTGGCGACTGGCGAATGTCGCCTGCCCCCCTCTTCCTCAGACAGGGTCGAGTTAACGATGGGGGGCCGGATGGGGCCTTGGAAAGGCCGCCTAGCCGAATCTTTCAGGCCCCCACTCAGGCCCCCAGCGCGACGACAGGCCAGAGGGTGCTTTCAGAAAACACCGCCTGACCTGCACACTGTTTGTCGGGCTGCCGAGATTTGAACTCGGGACCTTCGGTCCCCCAGACCGACGCGCTAACCAAGCTGCGCCACAGCCCGTGTGGACCGCTCACTCTACCGGCGGTCCCGAACCCCCGGCCCGGGTCAGGTGAGCAGAGACCCGATGCCTTGGACCAGCCGCCATCCGAGGTAGACGAAGGCGGCCGACACGAACACCCAGAAGTGCCAGGGGATCTTCTGCGAGCGGGCCTGCCGCCCGTCGGCTGCGGTGACCTTCCCACCGCAGCCCGGGCATGTGCCCACCACCGACACGGCGTTGGGCGCCAGGTACTTCCCGCAGGGGTCACACCATGGCACGGACCCGGGTTCCTTTGCGGTTCAGGTCTTGCGGATGGCCAGGATCGCCACGTCGTCGTCCAGGATCCCCTGATGGAAGTCGTTGGCCGAGTCCAGTAGCTGCTTGCACAACACGTCCGGGACGATCCCTGGGTTACGTCGGATGGCGTCGCCGATCCGGTCCTCGCCGAACTCTTCGTCACCCCGGCGGGCTTCCACCAGGCCGTCGGTGTACATCACCGCCATGTCGTCGCGAGCCAGGGGAATTTCTCGGCTGAAGAAGTGACCCTCGGGATCGAGCATCAGTAGCGGACCGGTTGAGCGCAGCGGTCGGACCTCCCGCTCGTGCCACAGGAAGGCTGCCGGGTGGCCGGCCGAGGCGTAGCGCAGAGTCTCGGCCTCCGTGTCGAAGACCACTACGACCAGGGAGATGAACTCCTCGGAACGGTCCACCGAGGACATCTGCCGGTTCAACTCCTCGAGGGCCTGCGCTGGGTCGCGGAACTGGCGGAGGAACGTGCGCAGCAGGTACTTGGCCTGGAAGGCGGTGATCGACGATTCGATGCCCTGCCCCGACACGTCGCCGATCACCGCGGCCAGCCGGGTCGGCGCGGCCCGGAACACGTCGAAGAAGTCGCCGGCCATCAGCCCGGTCCCCGCCTGGTAGACGCGTCCCACGTCGAACCCGGTGAACTCGGGCAGCTCCTCGGGGGCCAGGCGGGCCGCCCAGGCCTTGGGTGCCAGTTCCTCCTGGGCCAGTGCCTCCTGGGCCCGCCGTTCAATGTCGATGCTCTTGCGGGCCATCCGGGCTTCCCGCACGGCGTTGCGTGCCCAAGACGTCGACACCAGGGCCGGGATAGCGACCAACGCGAAGACCACCGGGGCATCGACCGTGTCGATGAACGCGGTCACGAACGACGCAAGGGTTAGTAGTCCGTAGAGGGCTGTGGCGTGCAACTCCTTGCGGAACGTCGACCAGGCCAGGGTGTAGGCGTCCGGTGTCTCCTCGGGGTCGATCCGATGGAGGATCCGGTAGCGCTGGCGGGCCGACCGCGCCCAGGCCAAGGTGGCGGCCAGACAGACGACGCCCAGGAGGGTCAGAACCGGGGTCCGCATCGGAATCTCAGCGTAGTACCGGTCGGTGGCCACCGAACCCGAGGCCGTCCTCCGGACACCACCGACCACCCACGGTGGTCGGGTTTCTCACTCGGAGCGTCGGCGAACCCTCAGCTTCATAGCCGTGGCGCCGAGGCCGAGATCTTCCCGTAGCCGCCGCTCCAGATACCGGAGCCACGTCCTGGGAACCTCCCGGTTGGAAAACAGGGTGAAGGTCGGCGGGTCGGTCGCGCCCTGTGTGGCGTAGAGGATCCTCACCCCGCCCGGCGCCGGGTGGGCGGCCTGGGCGGCCCGCACCACCTCGTTGACCCGCCGGGTCGGGACGCGTGTCCGGTACTCCTCTACCGACTCGGCCAGAGCCGGCCACAACCGGTCCACGTTGCGGCCGGTAAGCGCGCTGATCCTTAGTACCGGTGCCCCTCCGATGAAGTGCAGTCGGTCCCCCACCTGCTCGACGGCCGCTTCCCGCTGCTCAGCGTCGCAGAGGTCCCACTTGTTGAGGAGAACCACGATCGGGCTGCCCGCCGCGTCGACCCGCTCGGCGAGGCGCTGGTCTTGATGGGTGACCCCCTCGGTGGCGTCGATGATCAGCAGCGAGACGTCAGCGCCGTCGACCGCTCGGAGCGCGCGGACCAGCGAGTAGTACTCGGTTCCCTCGTTTATCCGGGCCTTGCGCCGCATACCGGCCGTGTCGATGAACCTAACCGGACCGTGATCGGTGTCGACCACCGTGTCGATGGCGTCGCGGGTCGTCCCCGGTTGGTCGTGGACCACCGAACGGTCCTCGCCGGTCAGCCGGTTGAACAGCGTCGACTTGCCGACGTTGGGTCGACCAACGAGGGTGACGAAACCGGACCGGTGGTCAGCCGGCTGCACAATCCCGGGGGTGCCCGACCCGCTGAGGGCGGTCNGATCGCGGCTCACGAGCCTGGAAGGGAGCTAATGCGAACCCGGGTGATGCGTCGACCAACCACCTGTTCCACGGAAAATCTGCGTCCGGCCATGTCGACGCTCTCCCCAACGTCGGGTACATGGCCGAGCGCGTCGAAGAGGAGCCCGCCGACGGTGTCCCAGTCACCGTCGGGCAGAATCTCACCCAAGAGTCCATTCAACTCGTCGACCGGCATCCGGCCGTGAACCCGGAGCCCACCGCCGAGGAGCGGTTGA
>JAKUSA010000050.1 GCA_022449565.1 Acidimicrobiales bacterium
TGGTCCGCATTGTTATCTCCGCCCTGTTCGCCCTCGTCGCCGGTTTGGGCGTGTCCGACAAGTGGCAGGACTGGCTCCTGTACACCAACCGGGCCGACGTGGGAATCACCGACCCCCTGTTAGGCCGGGACGTCGGCTTCTATCTGTTCCAACTCCCGTTCCTGAGGTTCGTCGTCGGCTGGATGGTCGGATCTCTCATTGTCACTCTGGTGGTGACGGCCATCTCCCACTACATCAACAGCGGGATCCGTTTGCAGACCGTGGGGGAGCGGGTCCGGCCCGAGGTCAAGGCCCACCTTTCGGTGCTTCTGGGCGCCATCGCCCTGGTCCGGGCGGCCGACTACTGGTTAGCCCGCTTCGAGCTGACCACCTCTACCCGAGGTGCGGTCGACGGTGCCACCTACACCGACGTCAAGGCTCAGCTACCGGCGATCCAACTGCTCATCCTCATCTCGCTACTCGCCGTGGTGCTGTTGCTAGTCAATATTCGGATGCGGGGATGGGTGTTGCCCGCCCTGGCCGTGGGTCTGTGGGTGCTGGTTGCCCTGGTGATGGGAAGCATCTACCCGGCGGTCATCCAGAACTTCCGGGTGGAGCCGGCGGAGTCCGAGAAGGAGGCCCCCTACATAGCCCGCAACATCGCCGCCACCCGCTCCTCGTTCGGGCTCGACGAGATCACCGAGGTGCAGCTCACCGACTTCGACAACCAGATCACCGGTGCCGACCTGGAGGCCAACCCCACAACGATCCGCAATATCCGCATCCTCGACCCGCTGATCGTCCAAGCCACCTTCGACCGACTCCAGGGCGAACGGGAGTTTTACCGCTTCGCCGACGTCCTTGACACCGACCGCTACGTCATCGGCGGTGAAACCACCCAGGTTCTACTGGGTGCACGCGAGTTGAACCTCAACGAGACCCGCTCGTGGGAGAACCAGCACGTGGCCTTCACCCATGGTTACGGCATGGCTCTTTCCCCGGTCACCCGGGTGAAGCGGTCCGGCGACCCAGAGTTCCTCATCGGCGACCTCCCCGTGTCGATCGACGAGACGGTTCAGGTCGAGATCGACCGGCCGCAGCTGTACGTCGGCGAGGGTCTCGGCGGCTACGCAGTGCTTGGGGCCACTCGGAATGAGGTGGATTACACCGACGAGAACCAGCAGACCCTCGACGTCCGTTACGAGGACCTGGGAGGCGACGGCGGCGTAGACATGGGCTCACTGTTCCGCCGACTGGCCTTCTCCTTGCGCTTCGGGCAGATCGAGCCGTTGATCTCCAACTTCATCACTGGGGACTCGAAGGTCATGTACGTGCGCGACGTGCGGGAACGGGTGGCGAAGCTGGCACCGTTCCTGCACTTCGATGCCGATCCCTATCCGGTGCTGACTGACGGTCGGATTGTCTACGTCGTCGACGGCTACACCACCTCGGACCGCTTCCCCTACGCCCAACAGGCCCCGGTGGCCGGGCTGCCCAGGGACAGCGGCCTTCGGCACCGGTTTAACTATGTGCGCAACTCGGTTAAGGCCACAGTTGACGCCTTCAACGGCGCAGTGGTGCTCTACGTGTCCGACCCGACCGACCCGCTGGTGCAGGCCTACCGAGAGGCCTTTGCCGACCTGTTCACCCCGATGGACCAGATGCCGGCCTCTCTGGCCTCCCACATGCGCTACCCCGAGGACCTTTTCCGCCTCCAGTCAGAGTTGTGGGGCGCCTATCACGTCGACGACACGGAGAACTTCTACCAGCGGGCCGCCGAATGGGCGGTGTCCCAGGACCCGGGTCGCACCGGGCTGGGCGCCGCCAACCTGGCCGTCGTAAACGCGCAGGGCATCCGGGTGGGGAGCAGGGACGTCCGCATGGCCCCTTACCGGACGCTGATTGGCCTGCCGGACGGCGGTGAGGCAGAGTTCGTGATCCTGCGGGCCTTCGTGCCCCTCGACGAGGACGACACCCGCAAAGAGTTGGCCGCGTTCATAGTTGGTCGCAGCGACGCCGCGCACTACGGCGAACTGGTTGTCTACCGGCCCCCGTCGACCAACTTCGACGGCCCAGCCCTGGCCGAGGAGCGGATTCGCAACGACGACGACGTGGCCAGCCTCCAGACTTTGTTGAGCCAGCGCGGGTCCACCGTGCTGTTTGGCGAACTACTGATGGTGCCCTTGGAGGATTCGATCCTCTACGTCCGCCCGCTCTACGTCCAGGCCGAGGGAGACACCACGGTGCCCGAATTGGAGCGAGTTATCGTCGCCGCCGGAGAGGACGTGGTGATCGCCCGCTCACTCCAGGAGGCCCTGGAGGAGTTGACCACCACCGACCTCTCCGACCTGTTCGCGGGAATAAACACCGGGATATCGGGGAGCGACGCCCCAGCCGGCGGACTCGCGGCTGTCAGCGAGCCGACGACCACTGAATCGTTTTCAGCTGACGGGGTGCCTGCTGATGTGACCGCCCTGGTTGCTGAGATTGAACGCCTCCAGCGGGCGGCCGCGGCGGCACTAGCCGGCGAGGAGCCGGACTGGGAGGAGTTCGGGCGCCTCCAAGCCCGGCTGCAGGACCTAGTCGGTCTGCTGGCCACCGAAGCCGCCTAATCCGGTCGCGCCTGTTCCAACGATCCCGCCCGACCAGGGCCGTGTTCAGGCCGACGGCTGCCAGCCGCTGCTGCGGCTGACGGTGGGGGCCCGGGCCGGCGAATCGGCCGTGAGGTCCGCGAAGGACTCATCACCAGCCAACTCGGGGGAGGACGCGTCGTCGTCGAACACCACCCCAGTCCGGTTGCCCAACTCGACGATCTTCCCCCGTAGTTCCACGGTCAACCGGGACAACTCGGCTGACAGTCGTGCCACGTGCAGCCGGGTTTCCATGAGGGAGTCCTCGTCGGGTTCCGTCGCGGTGCCTAGGGCCTCGAAGCGCCGCTCCAGAGCCTCGACCCGCTCCTCTACCCCGCGTAACCCATTGACAAGGTCGAGCAACATCTGATCGTCGCCACTCCCCGAGGCGCCCGGCGGGCGCTGGCGACCCGACCGACCAAACATGGGGTGAGCGTATCGACTGGTTCTTCCGGGGTGCGGTTACCGGCCGGCCGTGTCGGCCGGCCGTCACTACCCTGCGACCGTGTTCCGTCCGCTGCTGGCCGTTCTAGCGGCCGCGATGCTGGTTACCTCGTGCGCTCCGGTCAACCGGCAGGGCCCGGCCACTGCGCCGCCGCCGCCCACCGTCCCGGTGACGGCCGTCCCGCCATCGGTCGAGGCGGGCGTGCCGACAGCAACCGTCGGCGTGCAAGTGCCAGCCTCGATCTCGGTAGAACGGATTTCGGGCGTGATCAGCGACCTCGGGGTTTACGACATCACCTACCCGCAGGTGTCAGGGACCCCGGGCGATGATGCCGTCAACGCCAGGCTTCGCTCGATCGCAGAAAACGACGCGGCCTGGTTCGTGGGCGACCTTTCCGAGCTCGCGGCCCTCGAAGAGGAATACACCGATGAGTGGTGGGAGGGCGTCCCCAGCGAGTTGGGCCTTGCCGGAACGGTCGTCCACACCGACGATCGGCTGGTCACCGTCCGGTTTGAAAGGTACTGGTACCCGTCGGGAGCGGCTCATGGCCAACATTCCACTCAGGTGATGACGTTTGACGCGGTCACTGGGGAGGAGGTGCGCCTGGGCGACCTCTTCCAACCGGGGTCCCAATGGCTCGAGGCCCTAGCCCCGGCGATTGTAGAGGCCTTCGTGTCTGTCTACGGCGACATGGTACAGATGACCGCCCTGGAGTTGAGGGCGGCCGGGATAGGGGGCGACCGGAGCGTAGGTGTGGTTGCCGACGGCATGGAGATCTCTTTCGATGCCTACTCGGTGGGACCCGGGGTACTCGGGTCGCCCTGGGTCCTCGTTCCCTGGGCGGCGGTCCTCGACGTTGTTGACCTGGACGGTCCCGCCGGTCACCTGGTTCGTTGGCCGGAGGGCTAGGGAATCGAGGGCGCCTTCAGTTGAGGCTCAAGCGGGCCCACTGGTCCTACCACCGACTGCTGGTCGTAAGCTCGCCGACCGGTAGGTGGATCCCGAAGCGTTCCCGTACCATCGCGTCGATCTCGGGGCCGATGTGGGTCGGGAAGTGGGTGGACAGCACCTCGGCTACATGCCGGCGGGCCCTTTCATCAACCGAGGTGGCGCCAGCGTCGAACCAGTCGTCCGGGCTTAGCCGGTCACCGACCACCGGGTAGACGTACTCGCTTTGCATCATGGACAGGGTCTGGTCGTCGCCTAGGAAGTGGGACGGGCCGTGGACCACGTCGCGGATCACCCCGGTGGCCAAGGTGCCCTCGTCGATCTCGATCCCGCGGATCGTACGGTTAATCGCCCCCAGCATGTCATTGTCAATGACCAGCGCCTCGAACGAACAGGCCAGGATGCTGGCCAGCATTCCGGCCGACTCGTAGACCAGGTTGGCCCCGGCGTGGGCGGCCAGGGCCACGGTCAGACCCTTCTCATGGCCGGCCTGGTTGTCGGGCGTCTTCGAGTCGGCCATACCGGCCGCCACCCCGGACGGCAGGCCTAGCCAGTTGGCCACCTGGGCGGCCGCAGCGTTCAGCAGGGCCTCCTCACCGGAGCCTCCGCTCATTGCCCCAGTGCGGAGGTCAGAGACGAAGGGCCACAGGCCCATCACGCACGGGTGACCGGGTTGGATCAAGTTCACGCAGGTCAGCGCAGACAGGCATTCGGCCAGGGCCTGAGCCAGGGATCCGGCCAGGGCGGCCGGTGAGGTGGCGCCGGCCTGGCCTGCTGACAGCAGGTTGATCGGCATGCCGGTTCGCACCTGGGCGACCATGGAACGGGCTGCGTCCTCCGCATAGCGCAGCGGGGGGACTACGAAGGTGTTGTTGGCCACGCAGAATGGTCGTTCCCGGAACGCACCGGGGCCGCCGAGCATCACATCGAACATTTCGACCGTCTCGTGGACGTGCTCCGGTTGGAAGAACGACGTTCCCAGTGGCTTCGTCGTTCCCATGGCTAGCGCGTAGGCGGTGTTCACATCCAGGTCCCGGGCCTCCACCATGTCGCGGGCCACCAGGGTTCGGACGTGGAAATGGACGTGTTCAAGGGTGTCGACCAGGCGCGCCACGTCGTAGATGTCGAGCAGCGTCGACGGGCGGTGGCGTCGGGTTTCGTGGTCCCACACTGAGACGGCGGCGCCCGCGGTGCCGAAGTGCACCCGGTCGCCGCCCACCTTGATGGACCGATCGGGGTCCAGCCCCCACCAGGTGAACTCGTTCGCCGCGGTAGCCACCGCGTCCTCCACGAGGTTGCGGGGGAAGCGGAGTCGGCCGGTGTCGTCGACCGAGCCGCTGGCCGCGGTGACTACCTCGACGAACTCCTCGATCGGGTCGCCCATCCCGACCTCAGCGAGCAGCCAGAGGGCCGCTTCGTAGACTTGGCGGCATTCGGCCTCGGTGAGTGGGGAGTAGTGCCCGCCGGTCAGCCCGGGTCGCACAGCCCGCTCGTCCTCGGTGGGGCTGGCCTGGCGGGCGGCCATCTTGGCGGCTCGCCCGCCGCTGCGGCGTCGCGGGGCTTCCGTTTCGCTCATGACGTCCCTACCTCTCAGGCCCGTAGCCGCTCGTTGGTCGGGTCATGGGCCGGGCCGTCGAGGACGGTGGCCCGGTGGCTTTCGCCGAACAGCACCACCTCAAAGGTTGACCCCGGACCGGCGAAGGCAGGTTCCACATAGGCGAAGCACAGGCTCCGTCCCACGGTGTGGCCCCAGGTGCCGCTGGTGGTGACGCCTATCGGCCGGCCGCCGCCCCCTGGCGGGTAGGCGGGTTCGTTGCCCCGGCAGTCTGAGTCAGTGGCGTCGACCTCGGCGTAGACCAGCACCATGTCTAGCCCGGCCCGGTCGGCGCCGGCCCGTTCTCGGCGGGCCAGCACGGCGTCTCGGCCGAGGAAATCACGTTCCAGGTCCACGAAGCGCTCCAGGTCGGCTTCCACAGGGGTGATCTCGGTGGTCAGCTCGCTGCCCCAGGCCTTGTAGGCCTTCTCGATCCGCATGGTGTTCATGGCGTAGGCGCCGAAGTGGACCATGCCGTGTGGTTTCCCTGCGGCCACCAGTGCCGCGTACAGATCGGGCATTGAGTCGATCGAATGATGGAGTTCCCAGCCCAACTCGCCCACATAGGAGACCCGGAGGGCGGTGCAGGCGATTCCGGCCACCCTGATCTCCCGGGCCGTCAGCCAGCCGAAGGTGTCGTTGCCCAGGTTGGCGTCGGCGAGTGGGCCGAGCACCTCTCGGGCCGCTGGGCCTGCCACGGCCAGGATGGCCCGCTGGTCGGTTACGTCGGTGACGGTCACCGACTCTCCGGGCCCGATGTGGTTGACAAGCCAGTCCCGGTCGTGGGTGCGACCGACCAATGCCGAGTTGAGGTAGAAGCGGTCGTCGGCCAGCCGGGTGACCGTCATCTCGCATTCGATGCCGCCTAGGCCTGTGAGCATGTGGACCAGGCGGATGCCGCCCTCGGCGGCCGGGAGCCGGTTGGCTGACAGCCTGTCCAGCAGTGCTGCCGCGTCGGCGCCGGTTATCTCGAACTTGGCGAACGCCGTGAGGTCGGCGATGCCGAGGTGGTCGCGCACCCCCCGGCATTCCCGGCCCACCACATCGAAGGCGTTAGACCGGCGCCACGAGTACTCCTCGGTCGGCCCGAAGTAGCGAGGCCGCTCCCAGCCCCACACGTCCTGCCACTGGGCGCCGAGGGCGTCGAGGTCGTCGTGGATAGGGGTGGTGCCCAGGGGCCGGCCGGCCGACCGGTACTCGCCGGGCATCCGCACCTGGTACATCTCCTCGTACTCGTCGATCGACTTATCGACCGTGTAGTCCAGGTCCGCCCACGGGCCGAAGCGCCGGGGATCCATCTCCGCCACGTTGATCTCCGTTTGGCCGTGGACCATCCATTGGGCCAGGAATCTGCCCGCTCCGGGCCCCTGGCAGATGCCGATGGAGGCTCCGACACACATCCAGTAGTTGCGCAAGCCCGGGGCAGGGCCCATGAGGTAGCCCGCGTCGGGGGTGTGGGTGATCGGGCCACTGACCACCTGCTTGATCCCGGCTCCGGCGAATATTGGGAACCTCTGGGCCGAGTACTCCAACCAGGGCTCAAGGGGTTCCAGGTTGGGCGGGGTGAGGTGGAAGTGGAGGTTCCAGTCGACGCCGTCGACCCCGTAGAGGGTGGTGTCGGCCCGCTCGTAGGGACCGACGAGTAGGCCGTCGATCTCCTGGCGGTAGTAGCAGGAGGCCCTGGGGTCCCTCACTACGGGCATCTCCACCTCGGCGTTGGCCAGCTCATCGATCCGCTCTGTGATCAGGTACTGGTGGATCATCGACACGATCGGTACGTCGAGCCCGACCATGGCCCCCACTTGGGGGCCGTAGTGGCCGGCCGCGTTGACCACGTGGTCGGCGACCACCCGGCCCTTGTCGGTGACCACCTCCCAGCGGCCGTCGGCCAGCAGGTTCATGTCGGTGACCAGGGTGTGGCGGGCGATCGTGGCACCGAGCTGGCGGGCCCCGGCGGCCATCGCGTTGGTGGCGCTCGACGGGTCGGTCCACCCGTCACCCGGGGTCCAGAAGCCGAGTCGGACGTCGCTGACATCTTCCATGATGGGAACCTTCTCGGTGACCTCGGCCGGGCCGAGTAGGTGTGATTCCACGCCGACCAGGTCCAGGACTCCCTGTACGTAGCGGTACCACTCGGCCTGCTCATCGGTGACGGCTAGGCGCACCGCCCCACAGCCGTGCCAACCGGTGGCCAGGCCGGTCTCGGCCTCCAACCTGTTGTATAGC
Organism: Acidimicrobiales bacterium; assembly: GCA_022449565.1. Classification (GTDB taxonomy): domain Bacteria; phylum Actinomycetota; class Acidimicrobiia; order Acidimicrobiales; family MedAcidi-G1; genus JAKUSA01. The sequence goes on from JAKUSA010000050.1 coordinate 7,823, forward strand.
TCGGCACCATGGGCGTGGACCTTTGCCATGTTGAGGCTGCCGATGAAGTGGGGGACCAGTCCGGCGGCATGCCATGTCGACCCCGAGGTCAACTCGCCCTTCTCGACCAGAAGGGTGTTGGTCCAGCCTTCATGGGCCAGGTGGTAGAGCAGGCTGACCCCCATCGCACCGCCACCGACGATTACGCACTGGACGTCGTCGCGCATCTGCTCCCCGGGGGTCTCGGCGGGCGTCCGGCGGGTATCCGTGTCGGCGCCGGACCACATGTGTGTGGCGGGCGGCAGCATAGAGCGGGTCCGTCGGCCCGGGTACTGACCCGTGGCCACCCCCACCGTGCAGGATCGGTCGACCGGCCTCTACGGTGGCTTGGGTGACTCTGAGCGACTACAGGACGGCCGTAGTAACCGGCGCCTCCAGCGGGATCGGAGCGGCGACCGTTGAGGCGCTGCGTGGCCGCGGGCTGGAGGTGTACGCGGTCGCCCGCCGGGCGGACCGCCTGGCCGCTCTGGCCGAGCGCACCGGTTGTGTGGCCCGAGTGCTTGATGTTCGGGACACCGACGCCTTAACCGTGATGCTCGGCTCCCTGGAGGCCGATGTGCTGGTCAACAACGCCGGATTGGGACGGGCCGCACGGACCTTGGCCGACGCGACGACCGAAGACGTGGACCGGATTCTGTCCACAAACGTGGTTGCCGCGGTGCACGCGGCACGGGCCGTGCTTCCCGGCATGAGGGATAGGGGCCGGGGGCACGTGGTCAACGTCGGGTCGATGGCCGGGTTGTACCCGCTGGCCTCATCGGTCTACGGGGCCTCCAAGGGTGCGCTCCACGTGCTGTCCATGGACCTGCGCCTGGAGTTGGCGGGCACCGGGGTGCGGATCACCGAGATCTGCCCGGGGCGGGTCCGCACCGAGTTCTACGACGTAGCTGTCGACGACCCTGAACTTCGGGCCCGCCTCAAGGAATCGGGGGTTGACGAAGTGACGGCTGGTGATGTTGCCGACGCCATCGTCTACGCCGTCGACGCCCCGTGGCGGGTCAACGTGAATCGGATCGAGCTCCAGCCCACTGAGCAAACCTACGGTGGCATGCAGTTCACCCCCCGGGAGGAACGGTGAGCCTCGACGGTCGGGTGGCTGTCGTGACCGGTGGGGCGTCGGGGATGGGCGAGGCGACGGCACGGCTTCTCGCCGGTTCCGGCGCGGTAGTCACAGTGGTCGATCTGGATGCCGATGGCGCCGAGCGGGTGTCCGACGGGTGCGGTGGCAGGGCGCTGGTGGGCGACGTATCCGACCCCGTGTTCTGTAGCCAGGCGATCGACGGGGTGGTCGACGCCAACGGTCGGATCGACGTGCTGGTCAACGCGGCGGGGATCGTGCTGCGAGCCGACGCGGCGGGTACCGACGACGACCAGTGGCGGCGGATGATGGCCGTGAACGTGGACGGTGTGTTCTTCATGTCTCGAGCCGCGGTGGGCCATATGGTCGACCGCCGTTCCGGGTCGATTATCAACTTTGGGTCGATCTGGGGCGACGTGGGGGCTGCCGGGGTGGTCGCCTACTGCGCCAGTAAGGGGGCAGTCCACCAGATCACCCGGGCTATGGCCCTTGACTACGCCGCCGACGGCATCCGTATCAACGCGGTGGCCCCTGGCGAGGTAAATACCCCAATGCTCTCAGCCGGCCGGCCAGCACCACCCACCGCCGAAGACTTGCAACGTCTTGCCGACGAGACGATCCCCATGGGGCGTCTGGCCGAACCGGAGGAGGTGGCCAGAGTGGTGGCCTTCCTAGCTTCTGATGATGCCAGCTACATGACCGGCTCCATCGTGGCAGTAGATGCCGGCTACACCGCCCGCTGACGGTGCTGGCCGACGGTTGGTGGCCCCACCCGACGCCGGTACTCTGACGCTGCGGGGTGGAGCAGTCTGGTAGCTCGTCGGGCTCATAACCCGAAGGTCGCAAGTTCGAATCTTGCCCCCGCTACCACGTAGAAGGCACCGTCCACCGCGTGAAGGGGTGCATCATGCGATCGGTTCGGGAGGCCGGAGCCGCCGTCACCCTGAGAGGTGTGTCGAAGTGGTTCATCGGTCGTAATGATCAGACCCACGCCCTTTCGAGTGTTGATCTCGACGTAGCTGCCGGCGAGTTCGTAAGCGTCATTGGTCCGAGCGGATGCGGCAAGTCGACGCTGCTGCGCGTGGTCGGAGGCCTTGTTCCCTACGAGTCGGGCACCGTCGACGTGGCCGGTACCACCCCCGCGCAAGCCCGTCGGACCAAGCAACTGAGCTTCACCCCGCAGACGCCGGCGCTCCTTCCGTGGAGGACGGTCCGAAGGAACGTTCGCCTCCTTCGGGAGCTCAACTCGCGCCGGGCAGCTGGTGAATCGCTCTCGGAAAGCGAGGCGGTAGCGCTCTTGGAGACAGTTGGCCTCGGGGACTTCCTCGATAGTTTCCCCAACGAACTCTCGGGCGGGATGCAGCAGCGGGTGTCACTCGTACGGGGATTCGTGCTCGGGGCTCCGGTCATGCTCATGGACGAGCCCTTCTCGGCCCTTGATGAGATCACTCGCAACGAGATGCGCTATTTGTTGCTCGATCTTTGGGCCCGGACCAGCAAGACCGTGATTTTTGTGACTCACAGCATTCCCGAGGCGGTCATACTGGCCGACCGCGTGCTCGTCATGGCACGCCGGCCGGGTCGAGTGGTCTGGACTGAGTCGATCGAGTTGCCCCGACCCCGTGAGATATCGATCCAGGATGATCCTCAATACCTCGAGCACGTGCGCCGAGTCCGCAACGCGCTCCACGAGGTATCAGCCTGATGAGCGACCTCGAGATCACCGGCGCAGGCGACCCCGGATCAGACAGTGATCCCGTCCGGTCCCTGGCTGACGACAATCGGCGCCCGGCTGGGCTGCCTGCCGAGGAGCAGGCACCCGCCCCGCCCCGTCAACTGGTGCGGCGACTGGCGATACTGGTCGCACCGGCTGTCGGTCTTGTTCTGATCTTCGGCCTATGGGAGCTCTATGTTCAGGCAACCGGCGTCCGTCCCATCACCCTGCCGCCGCCAAGTCGCATCCTCCGTCACGTTGTCGAAGAACCCGGGTTCTACTGGGAGCATTCGTGGATCACAATGCAGGAGGCAGCGCTTGGATTCTGGCTGGGGTTCGCTGCGGCCCTGACCGTGGCCACGTTTATGGCCCACTCCAGATTTGTGGAGCGAAGCACCATCCCGGTGATCGTATTGCTCCAAAGCACCCCGG
>JAKUSA010000051.1 GCA_022449565.1 Acidimicrobiales bacterium
ATTTTGGTCCTCACGCGAGAGACCGGCTGCGTCGATCCGAACCCGCATCTGTTCTAGTTCCTCTTCGCTGGTCACCTGAATACCGAAGTGCGCCGACCCGGCGGTTCCCTCTCCATGAAGGTCGATCGAAAAGTTAAGGAACGGGTCGTCGAGCATCCACTTGGCATAGTCGGGATGAACAAGGTCGGGTTCAACACCAAAGAGGCGGGTGTAGAAATCCACTGCCGTTTCTATGTCGTCGACCTTCAGTCCCACATGGACGCGTCTCATCAGTCCAGTCTGTCACCCCTCCCATGAGGGGGCGGGGGCGACCCTGGAGCTCCTCGGTGTAGATGCGAGCAGCCGTTGGGGCTAGGGCCCACCGGGCAACGACTCGCACGGCTCACCGTCATCATCGCCATCCAGACGGGCGACGTCGCCGTAGTACGGGAAGTGTGTATCGAACCATGCCTTCGCTTCTGGGTAGGTAGAGAAGTCAGAGCAGTTCTTCGTGTTACCCGGGTTGTCAGGTACTCCGGAGGTCGTAGTCGGTGGCGCAACCCTCGTAGTCGTAGTGGTCGTAGACACCAGATGGGAGAATGGAATTTTCGTCGAAATCCCCGCGTCTCCGCAGGGGTCGTGCCCCTCGGGATGGGTTTCTTTCAGCATCTCTCCGAAGTCATTTGTCGTCACGTGGCAGAGCAAATACAGACCTGCTTCTTCCAGAAACTTCATGACGTCGTGATGGATGTCCCTGCCTCCCGGGTTTTTCGCGAGGTCGAAGATGCCCTGCCGCCCGTAGTAGTTGTCTTTGGGTGTTGGACCCGAGGTGAAGGTTGTTTCTTTGATCTCTCTCCGTTCGAGTTCGCCGACGAGGAGATCCCATTCGGTTTGGGTGACTGCCGCGATGTCGTACATGAGGACATTGCGGATTGGGAACATGATTGCCATGACCCTCTGGAAGGCTTTCTCGTCTTCGCTTAGTCCGTCTTGTGAGTACCTCTGAAGGTCGTCTCCGTCAAAGGCAGGCGTTCCTCTCGCCGGGAGTGCTTCGCCTTGGGCATTCACCGCCACTGCTTCGTCTACCGGAAAGAGGAAGTTCCCATCACGATCGACGATGTCTTCGGTTCCCGGATCGAGTCCGGTTTGATGCGGAGTCCCTGTGAAAATGCAGTAACCCAAGGAATCGATATTGCAGGCGTATCTGTCTGCCGGCCGGAGTCTTTCGGCATTTCCGCCACATGAGTGGCCACCGTTTACGCCAGTAGTGGTGGGAGAGGCAGTTATCTGAGGCGCTGTCGTCGTGGGATCAGTGGCTTCAGTAGTTGCAGTTGTAGTCGCCATGGCGGCACTAAAGGTCCCGTCGCAGCCTTCCAACATTGCCTGCAAGGCATTCATCTCGCTGCTGGTGACGGTCAGCCCCCATCGGGCCTTGATGTCTACCCACGAGTACGCGTACTGGCACCAATAACTGGAATCAGGGGGCTTCCACTCGTCGGGTCCCTTGGATCCCTTGGAGCGGTTCGCTGACGCGGTGACTGCGATCAGGTGCTGCGAGTCAGTCAGGTCGTTGTAGTAGTCGCGTTTGTCCGCCGACGACCATGCCCACCCGCCTGAGGCATGGGCGTTGGCCAACGGCACGAAGTGGTCGATGTCCAACGAACCCGGTTCGTTTACGTAGGTGCCGGTAAACGCAGCGAACCATTGGCCGCCGATGACCTTGCACTCCGACGAGTCCATCTCCGCTTCAAGCAGGGATTCGAGGACAAGGACTTCGTGACGGGTGTTGATGCAGTCGCTGTCGTCATCTGACCAGCCTGAACCCCAGTCGGCACGGTCGTAGTCCGCTTGGGGTGTGGTGTCGCTGACTTGCAGGCTGGCGAGCAGGTCGGCGATCCAGTCACCGGTTACGGCGGCAACTGTGGTTGTGGGTGGGGTCGTTGTCGTTGGCGGGCTTGTAGTCGTCGACGGAGTCGTCGTTGTAGTCGGTGCCAGTGTCGCCGGGGTGCTGGTCGTGGCGGGAGCAGCCGTCGTGGTGGTAGGCGCTGGTGCGGTGGTTTCGGCATTGCTGCTACACGCCGAGGCCACGAGCAACAGAGCCACCGCAACCCCGTGCTTCCTCACGGTTTGAGTCTGTCACCCCTCCCCTGAGGGGGGGGTGGGGCGACACCGGAGCCCTTAGGTGTAGACACCCGCAAGTGGCCAGCATCACTGCAGGTCACTGCGACCATCGAATGGTCGGGATGGGCGGATTTGAACCGCCGACCCCCTGCTCCCAAAGCAGGTGCGCTGCCAGACTGCGCCACATCCCGGCTGCTAGCCAGTGTAGGAGGATGCCCCGGCCGTGACCGGCGGGTTCCGGTGCGCATACCGTGGTATCCACTATCGACCCTCCACAGGGACGCCTCATGAGTGCACCGATCTACGACGCCCACACTTTTTGGGAACTACTCGAGCGCCGTGTCGCCGACAGCGGCGACCGGCCGATGCTCATCGACGACACCGACCGCACCGTGACCTTCGCCGAGGTCCGGGACCGGGCCGAACGGGTTGCTGCAGGATTCGCCGATTTTGGGGTCGGCGAGGGAACCCCGGTCACCTGGGTGCTCCCCACTCGCATCGAAACGATCGTTGTCTCGCTAGCCCTGTCCCGGCTCGGGGCCGTTCAGAACCCGATTATCCACATCTACCGGGAACGCGAGGTCGGATTCTGCATACGGCAGACCACAGCGGAGATGGTGCTCGTCCCCGGCGAGTGGAACGGCTTTGACTACACGGCCATGGTGGAGGCGGCCACCGCCGGCCTGGACGAGCCGCCGAAGATCCTCGAGGCCTATCACGACCTCCCCGACGGAAACCCGGGCACCCTGGATCCGGTGTCGGCCCCCCCGACCGGCGACGACCCCATCCGGTGGATCTACTACACCTCAGGTACCACCTCCGATCCCAAGGGGGCGATGCACACTGACGCCACCCTCATCGCTGGCGGCGTCGGCCTGGCTCGGGCCCTCGACATGGGCGCCGAGGACGTTGGCTCCATCGCCTTTCCCTACGCTCACATCGGTGGCCCCGACTACCTGGTGTGCATGCTGGCCAACGGCTTCCCCGCGGTGCTGGTGGAGAAATTCGAGTTAGCCGCCGCCATCGACGCCTACCGCCGCCACGGCGTAACCATGGCCGGCGGCAGCACCGCCTTTTACACGATGTTCCTCGGCGCACAGCGGCAACAGGCCGACCAGCCGCTCATCCCGTCCCTGCGGATGCTGTCCGGCGGCGGCGCCCCCAAGCCACCCGAGGTGTACCACGAGGTGGTGGCAGAGATGGGCTTACCGGTGGCCCACGGCTACGGCATGACCGAGAGCCCCATGATCTGCCAAGGCTCACCGCACGACACCGACGACCAACTGGCCCACACCGAAGGCCGGCCCGTCCACCGAGCCCAGGTCACCATCGTCCGACCCGACGGCAGCACCTGCGATCCCGGCGAGGAGGGGGAGGTGGCCGTCGCCGGGCCACAACTATTCAAGGGCTACAAGGACCCCACCCTGGACGCTGACGCATTCGACGAACAGGGCCGGTTCCGTACCGGCGACCTGGCCGTGATGCGCCACGACGGCCACGTGTCCGTCACCGGACGGGTCAAGGACATCATCATCCGCAAAGGCGAGAACATCTCGGCTAAAGAAATCGAGAACGTCCTCTACGCCCACCCCAAAGTCGCCGCAGTGGCCGTGGTTGGCCTGCCCGACCTGGAACGAGGCGAACGGGTCTGTGCGGTGGTCGAGACCGCCGACGGCGCCGAGCCATTGGAGGCCGACGAGATGGTCGCCGCCTGCACCGAGGCAGGGTTAATGCGCCAGAAGATCCCCGAACAACTGGTGGCCTACGACGGGCCACTGCCCCGCAACGCCACCCTTAAAGTGCTCAAATTTCGCCTTCGCGACGAACTGGCCGACGTCCCCTGGCCGTAGCGGGTCCTCGACCCGGTCCTCTCACTGGCCCGCGAAGTAACCCTTGCGGCGCTCCACGAACGACCGAACCCCTTCCTCAGCGTCCTCGGTGGCCGCCAGACGAGCCTGGTCGGCGCCGAACGCGGCGATGGTCGCCGCCTCACCCTCGGTGACGTAGCGCATCGACGAGGCCTTGGTGGCCTGCACAGCCAGAGGGGCCCCCTCACAGATCATCTCGGCAATCTCGACAGCCCGGTCCAGTTGGGTGCCGGCTGAGACGACCTCTTGGACCAGGCCGACCCGTAGGGCTTCCTCGGCGTCGAACACGTCCGAGGTCAACAGGTGGTACATGGCGTTGCCCCAGCCGCATCGCTGCACGAACCGGATGGTCGCCCCCCCGGTGGCGTGGATGCCCCGGAGCGGCTCGAGTTGCGAGAAGCGACAGTCGTCGGCCGCCACCACGATGTCGCCGGCCAGCATCAACTCGATGCCCAACGTGTAGGTCACCCCGTGTACCGCCGTGATGATCGGTTTGGTACAGCGCCGGCCCAGAGCTGTCGGATCCACCTGGTCCTCGGGTCGACCCCGGTCCCCGGACCGCATCAGCTCCTGAAACTTGGGGAGGTCCAGGCCAGCGGTGAAGTGGTCTCCGTGACCGAACAGAACCCCGCACCACAAGTCGTCGTCATCATCGAGCCGGGTGTACGCCTCACCCAGCATGGTTCGCATCCGGGGGGTGAAGCCGTTCATCTTCGCCGGCCGGTCGATCCCCATGAGCAGGATCCGACCCCGAACCTCGGTTGTGATGCCGCCTTCGACGTCCTCGCTCATCTCACCGACCGTCGGACGTGAACGCTCAGGCGGCGGAGCGGACCGCCTCCCGGTCGAGGAGACGCTCCTTGATGGGAAGGCCGTAGGCGTAGCCGCCGAGGCTGCCGTCACTGCGCAGCACCCGGTGGCAGGGAACCAGGACCGGTATCGGGTTTGTTCCCAGCGCCGACCCCACGGCTCGGACGGCCTTCGGTCGGTGGATCTCGGCGGCCAGGTCGGAATAGGAGCGGGTCTCGCCGGCCGGAATAGCCAGGCAGGCTTCCCACACTGACTGCTGGAACGGTGAGGCGCCGCGCAGGTCAAAGGTCAACTCATCACGGTCTCCGGTGGCGAAGGACTTCTCGATCAGGTCGAACAATTCGGCGGGAAGGGCGTCGGCCAGGCGGGCCGGTCGCCCTGTGCGGTCGTGGAGTTCCTCACGGAACCGGGCGAAGGTGGTGAGGTTGGCGAAGCCGCTTCCGCAGATTCCGTGGTCGTTATAGGCCACCCACAGTCCACCGACCGGTCCGGCCACCTTCGCGATCAGGTCGGTGGGCTCCCTGCCCACCTCCTCCGAATCACTCATCGAAACCCCCTCTGGTCAACATCTCCGACCCGACACTCTCGCGCATCGCGGTGACCCGCCGCACTCCCAAGACCCTCAGGATTCAGGAGCGAGGTGTGGAGGGTCACCGGTGTCAGCCGTCGGCCAGTCCGGTACGCACGATCACCAACGGGCACGGGCTGTGATGGGCGATGGCCTGGCTGACTGACCCGAGCCGCAGGCCGGCGAACCCACCTCGTCCCCGGTTCCCGACGACGAGCATGTCGGCACCCTCGGCGATGGCCATCAGCGTCTCGGTGGGCCGACCCTTCCGCATGGTGCGTCGGACCTCGACCTCCGGATGCCCGGCTGCCTCCAGCGCGGATTCGATCACCTCGCCCTGGAGCTTCTCCACCTCGTTGACTAGGTCCAGCGGGTCGAGGGGCACGTAGCCGAGGTCGGGCGCGGCCGGTACGTAGGTCGGCGAGTAGCAGGTGACGACCTCGACCACCGCCGAGCGGTGCTGCGCCTCTTCGAGGGCCCAGATCAGGGCGGCCCGGGCGTAACCGGAACCCTCGACACCAACCACGATCCGTCGTTCGGTCACCACGGCCTCCTCGGATGGGACCGCGATGGTAGCCGAGGATCAGCGGACCGGTCCCGTCCTCCCGGGCTCAGGCGAGGGCAGCCTCCACCTTGGCTAATGCCTTGTCCTCGGTGGTGTTCAGCGCGAACGCCAGTTCGGAGATGAGGATGCTTAGCGCTTTGTTGTAGAGGGTCTTCTCCCCGGCCGACAGGCCCTTGGCGGCCTCCCGGAGGGCCAGGTTCCTTACCACCTCGGCTACCTGGTAGACGTCGCCGCTCTTCAGTTTTTCCTGGTGGTTCTTGAACCGGCGCGACCAGTTGGCCGGTTCGCGCACGTCGCGCTTCTCGAGGACCGCGAAAAGGTCCGGGACGTCTTGTTTGGAGATCGGCCAGCGCATCCCCACTTCCTCGGCGTTGTCGATGGGCACCGAAAGGACCATCTCACCGTGGGTCATACGCAGCACCAGGTATTCGGTGGTCGTGCCGAAGGCCTTCCGCTTCTCCTTCTTCTCCACCACCGCGGCACCGTGGTGCGGGTACACGACCTTGTCGCCAACTTTGAACGTCAACTCAGCCTCCGGGAGTGGTGCACGGACGCCTCAGGATAGCGACCACCGACCAGTCAGAGGTCCCTGGCTCACCGCGTTTCAGGTCCCGAGACGGGCCCGCGCCTCGCGGCTGCGCTCAAGGAGGTACTCGGGCACCCCGAACCGGTTCACGGCCGCCTCGCCCCCGTTGTCGCCATCGTCGCCGTCGGGGTGGTCGACCTCCTCGCTGACCTGCAGGCTGGCCTCCGCCCGCTCGACCTGGAAGCGGACCCAGTCGCCGGCCCTCACAAGGTTCCCGTGGTCGACGTGGCCGAGTTCCACCCCGTTCTCGAAGTCCACCCAGTAGCGGTACCAGGCGAAGCCGTTGGCCACCCGAACCTTGCCCAGCGTGCCCTCAGGAACGCCGGGAAGGTCGACGGTGGCCACCACCTTCTGGTGCCGCCTGATGGGGCTGGTGCGGTCGAGGGCGGTGGGCATGGGGGTTCCGGTCGAGGGGACGGGGAAACGCTAGCCGGTGGCCGTCCGGGGACAACGGCTCAGGAACCGGCCCGACGTCCTGCCTCGACCCGGCCCACGAGGGTGTCGACCACCGTGCCGACCGGTTCCTCGGTCTGCGAACCGTCGGCTCGCAGACCGACCTCGACATGGCCGGTCTGGAGTCCCCGAGGGCCGACGGTGACCCTGAGGGGGAAGCCCACTAGTTCAGCGTCGGCGAACTTCACCCCCGGCCGTTCGTCACGGTCATCGAGGAGAGCTTCGATACCGGCGGCTTGCAGGCCTTCATAAATCGCCTCGGCGGCGGCCATCGACTCCTCGTCGTCCACCTTGACAACCGTGACCACCACCTCGTAGGGGGCGATGCTGATTGGCCAGATCAGGCCGGAATCGTCGTGGTGGGTCTCGGCCACCGCAGCCATGGCCCGTCCCACGCCGATGCCGTAGGAGCCCATGGTCGGTATCCGGGACTGTCCGTCGGCGTCCAGTACCGAGACACCCATGGCCTCGGCGTACTTCCGGCCCAATTTGAAGATGTGGCCGGCCTCAATACAACGGACGACCGAGAGGGGCTCCCCACAGGAGGCACAGGCCTCACCGTCGACGATTCCACGAATGTCCACCCATCGATCCACGCCGATGTCCCGGTCGACGTCCACTCCGGAGTAGTGCACGTCGTCCTCGTTGGCGCCGGTGGTCATCCCGGTCCGACCCTCCAGCGCCGGGTCGGCGTAGACAACGAGGTCATCCACCCCGACCGCACCGAGGCTCCCCGGTGAGGCGCCCAGGGCGGCCCGGATGTCGTCGCTCTCCGCGGGAGTTATCTCCGAGGCGCCGGTGGCGTCGAGGAACTTCTGCTCCTGGAACGGGTGGTCGCCCCGCAGCAGCAGGAGGGCCAGTTCGCCGTCGACCCGGTAGACGAGGGTCTTGATCTGGTGTTCGGCCGGGTGGCCGGCCTCCGCGAGAGCGTCGATGGTCCGGATTCCGGGGGTAGGGAAGCGCTCAGGCGCCTCGGACCCCGGGCGACTTTCGACCGTAGCGAGCGTCGCCGTGGCTCGTTCCAGATTGGCCGCGTAGTCGCAACCGGAGCACACGGCCACGTCGTCCTCGCCGGCGCCTGACTCGACCATGAACTCCACCGAGTTGCTGCCGCCCATGGCCCCCGAGGAGGCCTCGACAGGAATGGCGTGTAGGTCCAGGCGGGCGAAGATCCGCTGGTAGGCCTGGTGGTGCAGGTTGAACGAGCGGTCCAGACCTTCGTCGTCCAGGTCGATCGAGTAGGAGTCCTTCATGGTGAACTCCCGGACCCGTAGGAGTCCCGACTTGGGTCGGGGCTCGTCACGGAACTTGGTCTGGATCTGGTACCACATCTGGGGCAGGTCCCGGTAGGAGGACAGCTCGACACCGATAGATGCGATCACCTCTTCGTGGGTCATGCCCAGCACCTGGTCGGCGCCTTTGCGGTCGACCAGCCGGAACATGTCGTCGCCGATGGCGTCCCACCGGCCCGACTGCTGCCAGATCGCCGCCTGGTGGATCGCTGGGAGGAGCACCTCCTGGGCTCCGATGGCGTCCATCTCCTGCCGGAGGATCTCGGCGATCCGTCGGTGGACCTTCCAGCCCAGGGGAAGCATCGAGTAGTGGCCGGACTGCAACTGTCGGATGAACCCACCTCGGACCAGAAGTTGGTGGCTGACTGCCTCCGCTTCGGCAGGGGCCTCGCGCAGGGTGGGGATGAACAGCGACGACCAGCGCACCGGTTAGGTCTCCTTGGAGTTCGCGGGGATAGCGCCGCCACCCTAGATGACCCCCCCGGACACAGGCGTCGACCTTTCACGATGGCAGAATCGTGCCCGTGGACGAAGTAACTCCGGAGGAGATTCGGGCTGACCTTGGCGGGTGGCTAGACGACAACTGGGACCCGGAGTTGACGGTGGCCCAATGGTGGGCCCTACTTACCGCGGCCGGTTGGGCCGCCCCTTCTATGCCGGTCGAGGCCGGCGGCCGCGGGTGGGGTCGACAGCAGTCCGGTGTGGTGGCGGCCACCATGGCCGCCCACAACGTGGTCGGACCGCCGGTGGGCCTGGGCGCGATGCTGGCCGCTCCGACCATCGCCGCCCATGGCACACAGGATCAGGTCGACCGCCTCGTGCCGCCGATCCTTGACGGCACCGTTGCCTGGTGCCAGTTGTTCTCCGAGCCGGGTGCCGGTTCGGACCTGGCCGGTCTGCAGACCCGGGCGGTGCGCGACGGCGACGAGTGGGTGGTGACCGGTCAGAAGGTGTGGACCTCCGGCGGCCAGGTCGCCCAGAGGGGGATGCTGCTGGCCCGCACCGACCAGGACGCCCCCAAGCACCAGGGCATCACCTACTTCGCCTTCGACATGGACCAACCCGGTGTTGACGTCCGGCCCCTCCGGGAGATGACCGGGCGGGCCCTGTTCAACGAGGTGTTCATCGACGAGGCGCGGGTGGCCGAGGCAGACGTGGTCGGAGGGGTCGGGAACGGGTGGGCGGTGGCCAACACCACACTTATGGTGGAGCGGGCCAGCCTGGGCGGCGGTGGGCGGCGGCCTGTCTCGGTGCCCGAGGGGCCGAAGGCCGGGCGGCTCGACGCCCGTGTGGGCGACTTCGTGGAGGTGGTCGCCCACGGCCCGGAGGGCGACGGCGGACGGGGTGTGGACATCCAGTGGATCGCCGACCTGGCCCAGAAGCTGGGCTGTGGGGACGACCCGGTGGTCCGCCAGGAGATCGTCAAGCTTCACGTCCTGGGTGAGGTGAATAGGTTGAACATGGCCCGAGCGAGGGCCGGAGGGAGCCGCACCGGTGCCGAGGGGAACTTGGCCAAGCTGGCTATGAGCGAGTTGGTGCGGCGCAGTCGGGAGGTCGGGAACCTGGTCATCGGGGCGGACGGGATGCTGGCCGGTTCGGCGAGCGCCACGGACGGCCGGATCCAGGAAGCCACCCTTTTCAGCCCGGCGCCCTCCATCTACGGGGGCACCGACGAGGTGCAGCGCAACATCATTGGGGAGCGGGTTCTTGGCCTCCCCAAGGAGCCTGGTCCGTCGAAGGACACGCCGTTCCGGGATCTGGTGCAGAACTGAGAATCCGGTTCTTCCGCCGGTTCGGTCAGCAGCGGACCAGGTGATCGACAATGGCCTTTCGCACCACGTCGGGCTCCTCGATCATGGCCATGTGGCCGGTCTCGGGCAACTCGACCACCGTCGGGTCGCTTAGGGCATCGATGAGGGGCTGCGCACCCGGTCTGGGGGTCATCCGGTCCTGGCCAGCGAGGATCAGCGTCACTGGGCAGGCGACCGCCGCCGCGGCCTCCACGGCGCCGTCGTAGTCCGCGCAGGCCGCCAGGGCCAGGCCCAAGGCTCCTGACGGGCTGCGGTCCAGGACCGCCCTGGTGCCCCCCATCATCCACAGGCCCGGGGTGGGGTTGCCTCCCAGGTGCTGGTCAGGGCTGTGGCCCCACCCAGCGATCAACTTCCCGGCCAGCCGGTCGCCGTCGTCGGCTGCACCCTGAAGGTCGGGGTGGACGGGCATGTTGGCTGCCACCCCGATGAGGACCGCCGAGGCGACGACCTCCGGGTGGGCCGCCGCGGCGGCCAGCACGATGAGGGACCCCATCGAATGACCGACCAGGTGCGCCGGGGAGCCGAGGTGCTCGGCCACTTCGGCCACCCAGGTGCCCATCCCGTCGATGGTGGTCATGGTTGGCCCGTCGGTCTCCCCGTGCCCCGGGAGGTCCACCGCCGCGGCCCGGTAGCCGTGGTGGGCCAGGAACCGGGTTTGCTGCGACCACACCGATCGGTCCATGCCAGAGCCGTGGACGAGCAGGACCAGCGGTCGGTCGTCGTCGCCGAGCGGAACCTCGCCGGGGGCTAGGTTGAGGCTGCGATCGCCGACGGTGATTCGCATGGTTGGCTCAGCGCTGGGAGGCCCGCAGGGCCTGGTCCAGGTCAGCGCAGATGTCGTCCGGGTCTTCGAGGCCCACCGAGACCCGGACCAGATTCTCGGCGACGCCGGCCGCCTCCAGGTCGGCGGAGCTCATCTGTTGGTGGGTGGTCGACCCCGGGTGGATGACCAGTGTCTTG
>JAKUSA010000052.1 GCA_022449565.1 Acidimicrobiales bacterium
CAACCAGGGGGTAGTGGTCTGCCCGTTCATTCTGGGGGGGGCCATGGGGCCGGTCACCCCGCCGGGCGCCATCGCCCAGGCCCACGCCGAGGCCATGGTGGGGGTGGCCCTCACCCAACTGGTACGACCTGGGGCGCCGGTGATCTACGGGAACTTCCTCACCACGATGTCGTTGCGCTCGGGCGCGCCGACCTTCGGTACGCCCGAGGCGGGACTGGCCTACTTCGCGGTGGGTCAGTTGGCCCGCCGTCTACGCGTACCAGTGCGCTGTGGCGGCTCGTTCACGTCGTCCAAGTTGCCCGACGCCCAGTCAGCGCAGGAGAGCGCCGACTCCCTGCTCACCGCTTTGATGTCGGGCACCAACTTCGTGCTCCACGCCGCCGGATGGCTGGAGGGCGGCCTGGTCATGGACTATGAGAAGTTGGTGCTCGACAATGACCGCCTCGGCATGATGCACGTCCTGCTCAGGGGGCTGAACCTAGATGACAACGCCTTCGCCCTCGACGGGTTCAGGGAGGTGGGTCCCGGCAACCACTTCCTGGGCAGCGCTCACACGCTGGCTAACTACGAGTCGGCCTACTACGAGGCCACATTCGGAGACTCGGCATCCTGGGAACAGTGGCGCGAGGAGGGAGAGTTGGACGCCCGCCAGCGAGCCAACGCCGACTGGAAGGCCCGCCTGGCGGACTATCAGCAGCCCCACCTCCCGACCGACGTAGAGGAGGCGCTGACCGGCTTCGTCGCCGGGAGGAAGGAGTCCGTGCCCGATGCGTGGTACTAGGAAAACGCCCGCCACCGTCGAGCCACCCCGGTGGGCCTTCGGGGCGGAGGTCCCAGTTAAGCCTTGCCGTGACCGCCTTCAGCCAGGCCCCCTGTACGATCCGGCCGACCGACGGCTGAGGGGCGGCCGACTCTTAGATTGCGAGGTCCTTCCATGAGCGAGGACGAGAGTTTCGACGCCATCGTCATCGGAGCTGGGGTGATCGGTGCCGCGGTCGCCTTCGAGTTGGGAAAGCGGGGCTGGAGCACCCTCAACGTCGACAAGTTGCCCTCGTCGGGCTACGGGTCGACCAGCAACTCGTGTGCCATCGTTCGGGCCCACTACTCGACCTTCGACGGCGTGGCCATGGCCTACGAAGGCTTTTCCTACTGGAAGGACTGGCCGAACTACCTGGAGGCCGACGACGAGCGTGGTCTAGCCCTGTACCACCAGTGCGGCACGCTGCTGTTCATGGTGGAAGGTGGCCACCACGAGAAGGTGCGGCCCCTGTTCGACGAGATCGGGGTTCCCTACGAGGTGTGGGACACCGACGTGCTGGCCGAGCGGTTCCCGTTCTTCGAACACGGCGTGCACGGTGAGCCGTCCCGGCCCGAGGACGACCGGTTCTGGGAGGAGCCGGAGGGTGAGGTGATGGGAGTGATCTTCACCCCGGACTCCGGTTACGTCAGCGACCCTCAGTTAGCCACCCACAACCTGCAGCGGGCCGCCGAGGCCCAAGGCGGTGTGTTCCGGTTCAACACCGAGGTGGTCGACGTACGCCGGAACGGCAACCGGGTGGCCGGAATCGACCTGGACGACGGCACCAGGGTCGACGCCCCGGTGGTGGTCAACGTGGCCGGCCCCCATTCATTCGTCATCAACAAGATGGCCGGTGTGTATGACTCAATGAACATCAAGACCAAGGCCCTGCGCCACGAGGTGCACCACGTGCCCTCCCCGCCGGGGATTGACTACGAGCGGGACGGCATCCACACCTCGGACGCCGACCTGGCCATCTACATACGCCCCGAGTCGGGCAACAACATCCTGATCGGATCCGAGGACCCGGCCTGCGACCCGCAGGTATGGGTGGAGGACCCCGATGATTACGACAACCAGGTCAGCGACGCCCAGTGGAACGCCCAGGTACTGCGGCTGGCCCGTCGCATGCCGAGCCTCGGGGTGCCTCCGGACAAAAAGGGCGTGGTCGACCTCTACGACGTATCCGACGACTGGATCCCCATCTACGACCGGACCGACCTGGACGGCTTCTACGTGGCCATCGGGTCGAGCGGCAACCAGTTCAAGAACGCTCCGGTGGCTGGCCACTGCATGGCCGAACTGATCGACGCGGTGGAAGGCGGCCACGACCACGACACCGACCCGGTGCGGGTAACCGGTGTGTACACCGGCCTGGAGATGGACATGGGCTTCTACTCCAGGAACCGGGAGATCAACGAGAACAGTTCGTTCTCGGTAAACGGCTGACCGGCGACTATTTAGTCCTCGGTCGGGCCCCTCTCATCAAGGATCGTCCGGATGCGGTCGCGTGTTTGGGCAACCCCAAGGCTGGTGTGGTCGCCGGGCACCTCGACCAATGGTTGGTCCTCGTCGGCGTCGTATTCGAGCCGGAGGGCCCGACTGATCACCCCGTGCATGCCGTAGGTGGCGACGATGTAAGTCAACTCGAGGATCTCCTCGTCGGACAGGTGCTCGGACAGTGCGTCGAACAGTCCGTCGGGAACCCGGCCGTGCTGGACGGCCAGGCAGTCGGTGTAGGCCAGAACGGCCCGTTGGACAGCGTCGAAACATCCCGCGGTCTCCCAGGCCGGGATAGCCGCTATCTGCTCCTCGGTGAGGCCGACGGTCCGACACGACTTGCAGTGCTGGGAGTAGACGAACCGGCTGCCCACGCACCAGCCGACCCTGGTCTGGCCTAGTTCGCGCAGCTGCGGGTCGAGGACCCTCCGGGGAGAGCGGTAGAGGGCCAGGCCGGCCACCGCGTGGTCGAAGACATCGGGAACCAGCGCGAAGGTGGTCCACCAGTCGCCCGGGGTACCGGTGTCGGTGCCGGGCTCGTCCACCGGGTCGCGGTCGCCGAACACCAGCTGGAACACCGGCTCGGCCCCTGGATGGAGGTCGTCCCGGCGGACCTGGCGGAGGCGCGGCACCTCAGGTCCCGGCCTGGTCGGTCCGTTGGGCGGGCAGCGGGTCGAAGCCCCGGAGGCCTTCCCGGGTGACCTCCTGGATGACGGTGGAGGCGTCAGTGTCCTCGGTGGAGGTAAGCCGGTCGGCGGCCGCGGCGGGATCGGCGGCAAAGCCCCCGGTGTCCCGACAGAACTCGACCATGATCCCGTTGGGGTCCATGTAGTAGAGGGAATGACACCAGCCGTGGTCCACCTCCATGAGGGGGGTGAGGCCTGCGGCGTCGAGCCGATCCCGGGCCTCGGCCATACGGGCCTCGTCAGCGGCAAAGGCCACATGATTCACCCACACTGGCAGCCCGTTGCCCACCGAGACGTCGCTGCGCCACCCAGGGGCCTCACCGACACCCGAGACCTCGAAGAAGGCGATGCAGGATCCGTCGCCGGTGTCGAAGAAGAGGTGCCGGAAGAAGCCCCCCTCGACCGCCTTGACCTCCGTGTGAACCAGCGGCATGCCCATTAGGTCCTCGTAGAAGTGGCGGGTGGCCTCCCCGTCGCGGCAGGCGTAAGCGACGTGGTGGAACCCGGTGCTGCCTGCGGTGTCGGCCATTGGCTCCCCTCCCGGCTACCGAACCTACTGGAGGCCGCGGACGGCGCCCCCGTCGACGGGCAGGGCGGCGCCGGTGATGAACCGGGCCGGTTCCGAGCACAGGAAGGCCACGACGCGGCCGAAGTCGGCTGGGTCGCCGACCGTGCCACTGGGAATGGTGGCGGCCAACCCGTCGAGGTCGTCGTAGAGCTGGCCCATGCGGTCAGTGGCGTGGATGCCGGGCTGAACGGAGTTGACGGTCACCCCGTCGGCGGCCACCTCGCGGGCGGTGGTCTTGAGGAAACCGGTAAGCCCGGAACGAGCGGTGTTGGAGAGGATCAACTGGGGCATGGGTTCCCGCACGGCTGCCGAGGTGATAGCCACCACCCTCCCCCAGCCCCGCCGCTGCATGTCAGGGACGAGGGCCTTGCACATGGCGATGGTGGACAGCATGTTCAGTTGGAGGGCGGCCGGGTAGGCGTCAAGGTCGGTGGAGGCGAAGTTGCCCGGGGGCGGACCACCGGCGTTGGCCACCAGGATGTCGACCTGGCCGAGGGCGGCCCGGGCTTCGGCCACCATGGCCTCCACGGCAGCTGGGTCGGACAGGTCGGCGATGATGGTGGCGCCGCCGTCGGGCAGCCCGGCGACGGCCGTGTCAAGCCGTTCGGCGCCCCGGGCTACGAGGCAGACGCGTACGCCAGCGGTGGCCAGGGCCCGGGCGCTGGCCAGGCCGAGGCCAGCGGAACCACCGGTGACCAGCGCAGCCCGTCCGGCGATGCCAAGGTCCACTGGTGTGCTACCGCCAGTCGGCGACCCGGACACAGGTGTTGGCCATGGTGCCGATCCCGTCGATAGTGGTGGTGATCACGTCGCCGTCGGCCAGGAACAGGCCCTGGGCGGCCCCAGTCCCGTCCGGGGTGCCAGTGAAGATGATGTCGCCGGTGGCCAAGGTGGTGATCCGGGAGAGGAAGGCCACCAGGTCGGCCACCGGGAAGATCATGTTGGAGGTGCGGTCGTCCTGGCGGGCCTCACCGTTGACGTGGGTGGTGAGGGTTAGGTCGTCGGGGTCGTCGAGGCAGTCGGGAGAGGCGACCACGGGACCAATCGGGCCGAACGTGTCGAACGATTTGCCGAGGTTCATCTGGGGGGGCTTGTTCATGAACTGGGCGGGCCGGTCGGAGACGTCCTGGCCGACTGTTAGGCCAACGACATGGTCCCAGGCGTCGGCAGGGTCTATGTCGGCGCCACCTGGACCGACCACCACGACCAGTTCGCCTTCGTAGTCGCACCGGTCGCTGCGGAGTCGCACCTCGTCGAACGGTCCGGTGATGCAGGACGGGAACTTGGTGAACACCAGGGGCACCTCGGGAATCTCCATGCTGGCCTCTTCGGCATGGCTCCGATAGTTGAGGCCTACGCCGTAGGAGTTACGGGGCCGTGGCACGGGTGGGCCGAGGGTGGCCTCGGTCAGCAAGCCGGTGGGCTGATGGCCGCCGAGGCCGGAGGCCAGTTCGGCGAGGAGGTCCGGGGTGGTGAGGGCGGCCATGGGGTCGGGGCTGAGCGCCCCGTCGGCAAGTTCCTCCAGGTCGTAGTAGTGGTCACCGTCGACGAGCGCGCCGCGACCGCCCACGTTGGCCAGACGGAACCCCACGACGGTCAGTCCCCTACCACCAGGGTGCGGAACATCTTGTCGGTGACCCGCTGGTTGCGGACGTCCCACAGGGGCCACAGGTAGTCGATGATCGAATAAACGCCGACGACGGTATTGATGAGGCCGGGGACGAGCCACCGGCCCACGCCGCGGGCCCCGCCCGGCGGACGGCCGGTTTCGGCGTCGACCAGGCGGAGGCCCTGCTGACGCTTGCCGGGAGTGGTCCCGGTGATCCCCTGTCGGTAGCCAAAGAACCAAAGGCTCCAGACCGTGGCCGCGAGGTAGCCCACTAGGGCCAAGACGGCTACCGCCCCGGATCCGGCGTCGTCGTCACCGACCGCCGCGGCGCCAGCGAAGAGGACGATGGTGGGGATTAGGAAAACACCGATGCTGAGGAACAGGTCGATGAGCAAGGCCACAGCCCGCTGCCCCCAACGGGCCAACTCGGCTGGATCGAAGGGTTTTCCGAGGTCGGAGGATTCGAGGTTGCCGAAGTCAAAGTCGGACATGGTCGGCCTCCGGGCAATTGGGGTGGCGGTGAACCTAGTGCGGGTCGGCGACCGTCATCCCAGCCGCCGTGGCGGAGCCTCAGCGGCCGGGACCCGTAGGGTCGTCCCGTGAGCGGAGCCATCCAGACGAGGTTGTTCCGGGACGGCCCCCTGGTCCATCTGGTCGAGGCACCGGGAGCCGATGTGGTCGTCCACCGGGGGTCGGTAGGCGCCGACGAGACACCAGCGATCCTCCAACAGCTGGTCTCCGAGGTGAGGTGGCGGTCCGACGTGATCCGGTTATTCGGCCGGGAGGTACCGATCCCGCGGCTGACCGCCTGGTACGGAGATCAGGGCCGCGTCTACACCTATTCGGGAATCCGCCTGGAGCCCCACACCTGGACGCCACTGCTGGCCGACCTGCGGGACCGGGCCGGGGCGGCTGCCGGGACGTCGTTCAACTCGGTGCTGGCCAACCTTTACCGCAACGGGTCAGACAGCGTGGGCTGGCACGCCGACGACGAGCCCGAATTGGGGGTCGATCCAGTGATCGCCTCGTTGAGTTTCGGGGCGACCCGTACCTTGGCCATGCGGCGCCGCGACGGGTCGTACCGGGCGTCAGTGGACCTCCAAGACGGGGACCTGATGGTGATGGCCGGCGCCACCCAGACGCTGTGGGTACACAGGGTGCCCAAGGTCCGCCGGCCAGTCGGCCCGCGGGTGAATCTGACGTTTCGCACCGTTCGATAGGGGTTGAGCCTGGGTCGGGACCGTCGGCGCCCTATTCGATCCGCATACCCGAGATGGCCCGGGAGATCACCAACTGCTGGATCTGCTCCGTGCCCTCGAAAATGTCGTGGATCTTGGCGTCCCGATGCCAGCGCTCCACCGGGTACTCCCTCACGTACCCGTAGCCACCCAGGATCTGGATGGCCCGCTCGGTCACCCATGTGGCCACCCGGCCGGCCTTGAGTTTGGCCATTGACCCCTCGGCGTTCCTGAACCCCTGCTGCTTGGACAGCCACGCGGCCCGCCAGACCAGCATTCTCGCCGCGTCGATCTCGGTAGCCATGTCGGCCAGCATGAAACTGATCCCCTGGTTCATGATGATCGGCCGGCCAAAGGCCTGGCGCTCCTTGGCGTAGTCGAGGGCGTACTCGTAGGCCGCCCGGGCCACCCCAACGGCCTGGGCGCCGACCGCCGGTCGGGTCGCCTCGAAGGTCTGCATGGCGGCCTGGGCGTTCCCCGGCTTACCCTCCCGTACCCGGGCCAGGCGCTCGTCCAGTTTCTCCTTGCCGCCGAGTAGACAGGAGCCGGGAACCCGCACGCCATCGAGGACCACCTCGGCAGTGTGACTGGCCCGGATCCCGTGCTTCTTGTACTTCTGGCCCTGGCTGAGTCCCGGCGTGTTGGGCGGCACCACGAACGAGGCGTGGCCTCGCGACTTCAGCTCCGGATCGACTACGGCCACCACCACGTGTACGTCGGCTAAGCCCCCGTTGGTGATCCACGCCTTGGTGCCGTCGAGCACCCACTCGTCGGTCGCTTCGTCGTAGACGGCCCGGGTGCGGTAGCCGGCTACGTCGGAGCCGGCGTCGGGCTCGCTGGCACAGAACGCCCCTAGGGCCAGGTTGCCCGGTTCGCCGTAGCACTGGGGCACCCACTCCATGAGCTGCTCCTGGGTGCCCGCGGCTGCGATACCCGAGGCGGCCAGGCCCGATCCCATGATGGCCATGCCAATCCCCGCGTCGCCCCAGAACAGTTCCTCAATGGCCACCGGGATGGTTAGGCCGGTCTTGTCGCCCAGCATCCCGTTGGCCAAAAACTCCCATGAGTACAGGCCGATTTCCGCGGCCTGTTCGACGATGGGGAACGGGAACTCCTCCCGCTCGTCCCACTCCTCGGCCGCCGGTCGGATCACATCTTCGGCGAACTGGTGGACCCACTCCTGCAACTGCAGTTGCTCGTCGTTCAACTCCAGCGAGAACTCGCCCATGGCGGCCAGCCTCCTGTTCGTGGTCGCTCCGCCCGACGCTACCGGCCGGTCACCTGGGCACTTCCACCGGCCGGTCAGCCGCTCAACAGGTCGCGGGCCACGTCTAGGTACAGGCCGGTGGTCAGACGCAACGACTCCACGTCAATGCGTTCGTCGTTGCCGTGGAACCGGCGGGCGAACTCGCCGAGCTCCACCTCCGGGCTGAACAGGCCTGCTCCGTAGGCCACCGACCCCATCTCCCTGAACACCCGGGCGTCGGTGAACCCCACGGCAAACGAGGGGCTCAGCCGGGCCGTCGGGAACTGACGGCCTACTGCGCGGTCCAGGGCGTCCCACAAGGGGTTGTCGGTGCGACTGGCCGACGAGACGTCGTTCATCAGCGCTTCCACCTCCACGCGATAGGCCAGATCCCCCAGGGCAGCTTCCAGGTGGGCGGCCACGTCATCGGCGTCTTCGCCGGGCAGGGTGCGGACATCCACGTCAAGGACCACCCGGTCGGGGATCACGTTCGTCTTGGTATCACTGGACGCCGCGTTTGCCGAGAACGTCGTATGAGTACAGGCGTGGATGTGGCCGGCCATCCCGTCGCTGTCCATGCCGGCCAGGAAACCGTCGATCGACCCCTCGTCGAGCAGTTGCTCGCGTACCTCCTCGGGCAGGTCCATGGCCGCCACTTGGGCTCGCCACAACTCGTGGACCCGGGGCGCCGGGGCGTACTCAGCGATTCGCTGCACCACGGCCGCCGCGCTGACCAAGGCGTTGTCGGTTCGGTAGGGCATCGACCCGTGGCCCGGGGTGCCCCGCACGGTCAGCCGGCGCCACGCGACCCCCTTCTCGCCGACTGTCACGCCGACCGACGGCGCCTCGGGCGAACCCGAATGGATACCGCCCGACTCGGTGAGCACATAGTCAGCCCGGATGGCCTCCGGGTGATTCTCGGCCATCCACCGGGCCCCGTGGGCGCTGCCCGACTCCTCGTCGGCCACTGCGAAGTAGACCAGATCGCCGGCCGGCCGGAACCCCTCGTCGGCCAGGCACCGAAAGGCAACCGCCTGGGCAGAGGTGAGGTTCAACATGTCCACCGCGCCCCGTCCCCACACCTCCCCGTCAACTAGCTCCCCACCGAACGGGTCGCGCGACCAGCCGTCCTCGTTGACAGGCACCACGTCGGTGTGGCCCATCAGGCACAGCGACGGGGCCTTCGGGTCGGAGCCCTCCATGCGGGCCACCAGCGACACCCGTCCTGGGGTCGGTTCGAAGCGCTCCACGTCAAGGCCCGGCCCTTCAAGGAAAGCCTCCAGCACGTCGACGCTTCGCACCTCCTGACCGGAGGCTGCCGTACCGTCGTTCACACACGCGTTGCGGATCAGTGCCTGGAGGAGTTCAACAGTCGCCCCGGTCGGGTCACCGGCCATCGGCCGAACCTAGCTACAGGCCGGTCGACGGCCCTCGCCGGGCGGGAAGGGCCGCGACCCCCCGGGGCCCCACCGGTAGCCTCAGGTGGACCATGGCAGACAAGGCGCACCCCCCAGCCATCCCCGAGAAGCCGTCCCTGGAGGGGTTGGAGGCCCGTTGGGATGCCGCCTGGGAGGCGGATGGCACCTACCGCTTCGACCGAGGTCGCACCCGTGCCGAGGTTTTCTCCATAGACACCCCGCCGCCCACCGTGTCGGGGGCCCTGCACGTCGGCCACGTGTTCTCCTACACCCACACCGACACCATCGCCCGCTACCAGCGGATGGCCGGCCAGGCGGTCTTCTACCCGATGGGCTGGGATGACAACGGCTTGCCCACCGAACGCCGGGTGCAGAACTACTTCGGGGTGCGCTGCGACCCAGGCTTACCCCACGACCCCGACTTCGAGATCCCAGAAGACGCCGGGGACCCGAAGGCCATCAAGGCCCGCGGTGACACCCCCATCAGCCGTCGTAACTTCATCGACCTATGCCACGTCCTCACCGTCGAGGACGAAACGGCCTTCGAGGAACTGTGGCGGTACCTGGGCCTATCGGTGGACTGGACCCTGAGCTACACCACCATCGATGAGAGGTGCCAACGGACCGCCCAGCGGGCCTTCCTGCGCAACCTGGCCCGCGGCGAGGCCTACCAAGTGGAGGCACCCTCCCTGTGGGACACCACCTTCCACACGGCCGTCGCCCAAGCCGAACTCGAAGAGCGTGACCGCCCAGGCGCCTACCACACGCTGGCCTTCCACACCCCCGAAGGCGGCGACATCCACGTGGCCACCACTCGACCGGAACTGGTGGCGGCCTGCGTGGCCCTGGTTGCCCATCCCGACGACGCCCGCTACCAACCGCTGTTCGACAGCACGGCTATCACCCCGGTGTTCGGCGTCGAGGTACCCGTCCGGGCCCACCGGTTGGCCGATCCCGACAAGGGAACCGGTATTGCCATGATCTGTACCTTCGGCGACACCACCGACGTGACCTGGTGGCGGGAGTTGGACCTCCCGGTGCGGGCCATCGTCAACCGGGAGGGCCGCATCGCCGCCGAAGCGCCCCCCGGTCTCGACACCGCGGCGGCCGCTTCCTATGCCCGCCTGGCCAACAAGACCATCCACTCGGCCCAGGCCGAGATGGTGGTCATGCTCGCCGAGACCGGCGAACTGGTCGGCGAACCAGAGCCCATAACCCACCCGGTCAAGTTCTTCGAGAAGGGCGACCGGCCCTTGGAGATCGTCACCTCCCGCCAGTGGTACATCACCAACGGCGGACGGGACCGTGACCTGGCCGAAGCGCTCATCGCCCGAGGCGACGACATGGACTGGCACCCGCCCTACATGCAGGCCCGGTACACCAACTGGATCGACGGCCTCAACGGCGACTGGCTGATCAGCAGGCAACGCTTCTTCGGGGTGCCCATCCCACTGTGGTACCGCCTCGACGACACCGGCCAGCCCGTATGGGACGATCCGCTAGCCCCCACCGAGGACACCCTCCCCGTCGACCCGACCACCGACACTCCGGCTGGCTACGACGAAGACCAGCGGGGGGCGCCTGGCGGGTTCGTCGGCGACGCGGATGTGATGGACACCTGGGCCACCTCGTCGCTCACCCCCCAGATCGTCTGCGGCTGGGAGGAGGATCCGCACCTCTACGAGTGCACCTACCCGATGGACCTCCGGCCCCAAGGTCACGACATCATCCGAACCTGGCTGTTCTCCACCGCGGTGCGGTCCCACCTCGAGGCCGACACGGCACCGTGGACCCACTGCGCCCTCAGCGGCTGGGTGCTCGACCCGGACCGCAAGAAGATGTCCAATTCCAAGGGCAACGTCATCACCCCCATCGACATGCTGGCCCGCTACGGGTCGGACGCCGTGCGCTA
>JAKUSA010000053.1 GCA_022449565.1 Acidimicrobiales bacterium
GTAGTCGACACCGTCGCTGGGTGGGGGCTCGCCGACGGCTACTTCGACGACGAAGGCGCGGAAGTCTTCCGCGACGAGCTCAAGTACCTCATCGTCACCCAACGGGCGGCCTTCAACTCGCCGGTCTGGTTCAACATCGGCGTGCCCGAGGTCCCCCAGCAGGCGTCAGCCTGTTTCATCCTCTCCGTCGACGACCGCATGTCGTCGATCCTCAACTGGTACACGGAGGAGGGGATCATCTTCAAGGGAGGATCGGGCGCCGGGGTCAACCTCAGTACTATCCGCTCGTCGCGCGAGTCGCTTCAGGGTGGCGGAACGGCCAGCGGCCCGGTGAGTTTCATGCGGGGTGCCGACGCTTCAGCGGGCACCATCAAGAGCGGAGGTAAGACACGCCGGGCGGCCAAGATGGTCATCCTCAATGCCGACCACCCCGACATCGAGGACTTCGTGTGGTGCAAGGCCCGCGAGGAAGCCAAGATGCGGGTCCTCGAGGCGGCAGGCTTCGACATGGGGCTGGACGGAACGGACAGCCACTCGATCCAGTATCAGAACGCCAACAACTCGGTACGGGTCACCGACACCTTCATGCAGGCGGTCGTCGACGGAAGCGACTGGCAACTGTGTGCGGTCACCGACGGTTCAGTGCTTGAGACGTGCTCCGCCCGGTCGTTACTCCGCCAGATGGCCGAAGCGGCCTGGGAGTGCGCCGACCCCGGCCTGCAGTTCGACACCACCATCAACGACTGGAACACCGCCGCGAACACGAGTCGTATCACGGCCAGCAACCCGTGCTCCGAGTACATGCACCTCGACGACTCGGCATGCAACCTGGCCAGCCTCAACCTGCTGGCCTTCCTCGCCGACCCGGCAGACGGAGAGACCCACGGCTTCGACGTTGACGATTTCTGCCACGCCGTCGAGGTGGTGTTTACCGCCCAGGAGATCCTGGTCGGCCACGCCGACTATCCGACCCCGGCTATCGCCGAGACCACCCGGGCCTTCCGGCAACTAGGCCTCGGCTATGCGAACCTGGGCGCCGTGCTGATGGCCCTCGGCATGCCCTACGACAGTGAGGCGGGGCGTTCGGTGGCCTCAGCAATCACCTCGCTGATGACCGGCCACGCCTACCTCACTTCGGCCCGTATGGCCGAACAGTTGGGCCCCTTCGACGGTTTTGCTACCAACCGAGGACCGACCCTGGCTGTCCTGGAGCGGCACCGGGCGGCCGCCGAGACGCTCGACGACAGCGACCCCCCCGACCTGGTCGACGCCGGTCGTCGAGCATGGTCGGAGGCCTGCGAACTTGCCGGGCGGGTCGGGGTACGGAACAGTCAGGCCACCGTCCTGGCCCCGACGGGGACCATCGGCCTCCTCATGGACTGCGACACCACGGGAATCGAACCCGACCTGAGCCTCGTCAAGACCAAGCGGCTGGTCGGTGGCGGCACCATGTCGATCGTCAACCGGACGGTGCCCCGGGCCCTGGAGCGCCTGGGCTATGGGGCCGAAGCGGCGGCGGCCATCGTCGACTACATCGACCAACACCAGAGCGTGGTCGGCTGCCCGCAACTGCGGGCCGAACACCTCCCGGTCTTCGCTACATCGATGGGGGACAACACCATCCACCACCTGGGCCACATCCGGATGATGGCCGCTGTCCAACCGTTCCTCTCAGGGGCCATCTCCAAGACCTGCAACCTGCCCCAGGACGCCACCGTTGGCGACGTCGAGGAACTGTTCCTCGAGGCCTGGCGGCAGGGCCTCAAGTCCATTGCCATCTATCGGGACAACTCCAAGGTCGCCCAGCCACTCACGGCCGGCAACGGTTGGCCGACGCTTGGGCCAGCCGACCAGACCCCCAGGCCGACCCCCGACGGTTCCGAGACCACCGGCCCGTCCGGCCCGGTCCGCCGCCGTCTCCCGCGCACCCGTCGGTCGCGAACCTTCGAATTCCGGGTCGCCGATTGCAAGGGATTCTTGACGGTGGGCGAATACGAGGACGGCCGACCGGGGGAGATCTTTCTCAGGGTCTCCAAGCAGGGGTCGACCCTGGCCGGCATCATGGACGCTTTCGCCATCTCACTCAGTCACGGGCTCCAGTANGGCGTTCCGCTCCGTGCCTTTGTTGAAGTGTTCACCGGGATGCGCTTCGAACCGGCGGGGATGACCGACGATCCGGACCTCCGGATCGCCACGAGNATCATCGACTACCTGTTCCGTCGGCTGGCCGTCGAGTACCTCGACGCCNCGGAACGGGCCGAACTCAACATCCTGACCACCGACGAGCGGACCCAGCCCACCCTGCCCGGCGTGGAGGAGTTCGCCACTATCACCAGGCACGGTTCTGACATGCCTGCCGACCCGCCGACCAGCCGCGACGGCCCCCTGTGCATGCAATGCGGGGTGGCCATGCAGCGAGCCGGATCCTGCTTCGTGTGCGCCGACTGCGGCGCCACCAGCGGTTGTTCGTGAACGGGAAGTTCTAATGGCCAGGATGCGCTTCTCGTTCGGGACCATGGGATCCGGCAAGAGCACCATGGCCCTACAGATTCACCACAACCTGTCGGCCCGCGGCCTATGCGGGGTGCTCTGCAGCCAGTTTGACCGGGCTGGTGGTCGGGTCTCCTCGGCCCTCGGGGTGTCCGCCGAGGCAATAGAAGTCAGCCCCGACATGGACCTCTACCGGATGGCCACGGAAGAGCGTGAGCGCCTTAGTCGACTCGACTACCTGGTGTGCGACGAGGCCCAGTTCTACATCCCCGACCAGATCGATCAACTGGCCCGGGTCGTCGACGAAATGCACGCTGACGTGTACGCCTTCGGATTACTCACCTCGTTCCAGGGCCGTCTCTTCGAGGGCACCCAGCGCCTTCTGGAGTTGGCTGACGAGAACGTGGAGGTCCAGGTGGAGGCTCGCTGCTGGTGTGGTCGGCGGGCCACCCACAATGCCCGGCTGGTCGGCGGCACCCAGGTTTTCGACGGCGACCTGGTGGTCGTCGACGACCCCAACGACACCCAGGTCACCTACGAGCTCCGATGCCGCCGGCACTGGCTGACCGGCGACTCAGGCCCCGACCGCCCGGCCGTCGCACTCCACGGGCCCACCCGGACCGTCACCACCTCAACCGGGTGACCGGCTCAGGCCGGCCTCCGGGCCGGCGCTAGCCTGAGTCCATGGTCGACTACGCGCCGCCACTGGACGACATTCGCCTGGTGCTGCATGAGGTTGCCGACATCGAGGGCATCTGCGACCTTCCAGGCTACGAACACGTCGATCCCGACACCATCGAGAGGATGCTCGACGAAATGGGCCGCTTCGTGGCCGAGGTCGTCGCCCCGGTCAACCGGATCGGTGACCTTGAGGGCTGCTCGGTGGAAGACGGGGTGGTTACCATGCCCGGACCGTTCGGCGAGGCATGGGACCAGTTGGTAGCTGCCGGTTGGAGTGCCGTGGCCCAGGACCCGGACTATGGCGGCGGGGGGTTCCCGGCCACCGTCCAGACGGTCATGACCGAGATGCTGGCCACAGCCAGCCGAGCCTGGTCGATGGGGCCGATGCTCACCCTAGGGGCCGTCGAGTGCCTGCACTCCTTCGCCGACGAGGCCCAGAAGGAGACCTACCTCCCCAAACTGGTGTCATCCGAATGGTCGGGGACGATGAACCTCACCGAACCTCAGGCCGGGTCCGATGTGGGTGCCCTGACCACCAGAGCGATCCCCCAGGGCGACGGCACCTACCGACTCTTCGGCACGAAGATCTTTATTAGCTACGGCGAGCACGAACTCACCGAGAACATCATCCAGTTGGTGCTGGCCCGCACTCCGGACAGCCCTCCGGGCACCCGCGGCATCTCCTGCTTCATCGTCCCCAAGTATCTGGTCGGCGACGACGGCGTCCTGGGGGAGCGCAACGATTACAAGTGCCTGTCCGTGGAGCACAAACTGGGCCTGCACGCCAGCCCGACCTGTGTCATCTCCTACGGCGAGGCTGGCGACGGGGCGGTCGGCTACCTCATTGGCGAGGAACACCAGGGAATGCGGTACATGTTCAAGATGATGAACAATGCCCGCCTAGGCGTCGGAGTCGAAGGTCTGGCCGTCGCCGAGGGGGCACTCCAACACGCCGCGGCGTTCGCCCTGGAGCGCCGTCAGGGCCGTGCAGTGGGTGCCCCGGCAGGGGAGCAGTCGCTGATTGTGGACCACCCTGATGTCCGCCGGATGCTGCTCACCATGCGGGCCTACACCGACGCCATGCGCTGTGTGCTCTACGCCAATTCCTCCGCCCTCGACGTGGCCAAGCGCCACCCCGACCCGGAGACCCGCCAGGCGGCCTCAGACCGGGCCGAGCTACTGACACCGATCTCCAAGGCCTGGTGCACCGACCTGGGAGTCGAGCTGACCTCGATGGGCATCCAGGTCCACGGCGGGTACGGCTACATCGAGGAGACGGGAGCCGCCCAGTACCTGCGGGACTCGCGGATCTCCCCGATCTACGAGGGCACCAACGGAATCCAAGCTCTCGACCTAGTCGGTCGCAAGCTTCCTATGAGGGAGGGGGGCGTGGTCGGCGACCTCCTGGCCGAGATCGGCTTCCTCGACGCCTCCCTAGCCGAGGCGGGCCCCGGGTTCGAGTCGATCCGGGTCAACCTGGCCGACGCCCAGGCCGCCACCGGGGAGGCCACCCGGTGGCTGATGGCCAACGGAGCCGGCGACCCCACCGATGCCATGGCCGGTGCCACCCCGTATCTGCGGATGCTCGGCCAACTGGTCGGCGGCTGGCTGCTGGCCCGGCTGGCGCTGGGCGCCCACCGCCGCCTCGCCGACGGAGGCGACGACGAGTTCCTGGCCAGCAAGATCGTCGTTGCCCGGTTCTACGCCGAGCAGCTGCTGCCGCTAGCCCGGGCCCAGATGGGGGCGGTCACCGCGGGAGCCAGCGACCTGTTCGCCCTTCCTGCCGACCGCTTCTCGGCCTAATCCCGGAGCCGGGGATCAATACGGTGACCATGGGGTCGATCCCCAGCCCTCCAGGCGGCTCGTTCCACCTTGGGCCACTCGAGTTTCGGGCCTACGGGCTGATGATCGCGCTCGGCGCCCTGGTGGCCGTCTGGTGGATCCAGAAGCGCTGGCAGGCCCGGGGCGGCTCTCCAGACGACATCTCGGCCGTCGCCTTTTGGGCGATTCTGGCAGGCCTGGTCGGTTCCCGGCTCTACCACGTGGCCACTGACTGGAGGTCGTTCCGGGGTCGCTGGGAGGACGCGGCCGCCATTTGGCAAGGTGGCCTGGGTATACCCGGCGGCCTAGTGGCCGGCGTCCTGGTCGCTGTGCTGGTGGCCCGACGTCGAGGGCTCGACGCGACGTCGGTGCTGGACACCATGATCCCCACCCTTCCGGTGGCTCAGGCCATCGGACGTTGGGGAAACTGGTTCAACCAGGAGTTGTTCGGGCGGCCCAGCGACCTGTGGTGGGCGCTGGAGATCGACCCTGCTCACCGGCCAGCCGGCCATCCGGGGGAGGCCACCTTCCACCCCACATTCCTCTACGAGGGCTTGTGGAACCTGGCCCTAGCCGCACTGCTGGTGCGGGTCGAGAGGGCCGGGGTGCTGAGGCCCGGCCGGGTGGTCGGCCTCTGGATGCTCGGCTACGGGGTCGGGCGGCTGTGGGTGGAGACCCTCCGGATTGACCATGCATCGCTAATCGCAGGGGTTCGGGTCAACATCTGGGTGAGCCTGATGGCCGTGGCCGTTGGCGCCGTCGTAACGCTGACCGGCCGTCGGGAACCCCAACCAGCCTGATCATCCCCGGGCGACCGGGCGGGCAGGTACCGTCGGCACCGTGGATCCCACCCCGGAGGACGAACTGCGGCGGGTCGACCGAACCTTCGCCTTCATCGACCTGTCGGGCTTCACCGCCTTCACCGACGCCGAGGGCGATGGAGCGGCGGTCCGGGTCCTAGAGGAGTTCAGGAGAACCGTCCGGTGGGTGGTGGCCCGCCGGGGCGTGCGGATCGCCAAGTGGCTAGGAGACGGCGCCATGCTGGTCGGGGTCGAACCCGAGCAGACCGTCGAAGCGGTGGTCGAAATCGAGGCCCGGGTACACCGAAGCGAGTCACCACTGCCCCTGCGGGCCGGCATCGCCCGCGGCCCGGTCCTGCTCATCGAGGGCGACGACCACATCGGCGACGCAGTCAACCTGGCCTCCCGGCTTTGCCATATGGCCGAACCCCAGCAGGTCCTGGCCCCGGCCTCGCTGGTCTCATCGCTCATGGTCAACACGGTCGAACGACCGATCGGCGACCGGGACGTCGACGGGTTCGCCGAACCGTTACCGGTGGTGGAACTCCTCTCCGCCGATCGCCCCTGAACCAGTGTCCGGGGGCGCGACCCAGTTCGAGCGGTCCGTCGCCGCGGTGCTGGACGGCCTTGAAGCGGGCGACGTCGTCACCTACGGCGAGGTAGCCACAGAGGCCGGTCACCCGGGCGCCCACCGAGCGGTCGGCCGGTACCTCGGCAGCCACGGAGGCCACCCGTGGTGGCGGGTGGTGACCTCCACCGGGCGGCTGGTCCCCGGCCACGAGGTTGACCAGGCCCGCCGACTGGCCGCAGAAGGCGTACCAGTGGTCGACGGGCGGGTACGCCCGGCCTGACCCACCGAGGCGGTCGCCACGGGCTTCCCGTCCGCCCCGGTAGGATCGGAGGGCTCTGTGGCCGGGGATCGACCCCGCCGGGGGCAGGCATCTAATGACCACCAGCACCTTCGCGGACCTGGGTGTCGAACCGGACCTCGTTGACGTTCTCGACCAGCGGGGCATCGACAGCCCGTTCGAGATCCAGGAACTGTCCATTCCCGACGTCCTGGCTGGCCGCGACGTGTGCGGCAAGGCCAAAACCGGGTCGGGTAAGACACTGGCCTTCGGCCTCCCCCTCATCCAGATCCTCCCGGCGGGCCGGCCGGGTCGACCCACCGGTCTGGCGCTCGTGCCGACCAGAGAGTTGGCCGTCCAGGTGTGTAGGGAACTGGCACCGTTGGCCGCCCGCCGCGACCTCCGAGTAGAGGCCATATACGGCGGCGCACCGATCGAGAAACAGATCGCGGCCCTCAACAAGGGCGTCGACTTCGTGGTAGCCACCCCCGGCCGGATGATCGACCTCATCGACCGGGGTGAGGTCTCGGTGGCCGACGTAGCCGGGGTGGTCATAGACGAGGCCGACCGGATGGCCGACATGGGCTTCATGCCCCAGGTGGAGTGGATCCTCCGACACTCCGAGCGCAACCACCAGACGCTGCTCTTCTCGGCCACCCTTGACGGAATGGTCGGCGGCCTGATCCGCCGTTACCAGCGGGAACCGGTGATGCACGAGGTGGTCACCCGCGAGGTGACGGTGGCCGAGATGGAGCACCGCTTCCTGGCTGTCCATGAGATGGACCAGGTGAAGGTGGCGGCCACCATCATCAACTCCAACAGTCGGACTCTGCTATTCGTCCGGACCCGCTGGGGGGCCGACAAACTGGCCCGTCAACTCGACGGCGAGGGTGTCAACGTGGCAGCCATTCACGGGGACCTTCGCCAGGCCCACCGGGAAAAGTCCCTGGCCGACTTCTCCAAAGGACGGATCCAGGCCCTTGTAGCCACCGACGTTGCCGCCCGGGGCATTCACGTTGACGACGTAGATGTGGTCATCCACTTCGACCCCCCGTCCGACGCCAAGACCTATGTCCACCGCTCAGGTCGGACCGCCCGGGCCGGCGAATCCGGAGTGGTGGTCAGCCTGGTCCGCTGGGACGGCGAACTCGAGGTTCGCAAACTGATGCGGCGCCTCGGCTTAAAGCAGCCGATTGTCGAGATTTTCTCCAACGACTCCCGACTGGCTGATCTTGTGGCATGGGATCCGACTGAGGACGCCGCCTGATCCGACGGCCATGACCGGCCCGTGGCTCGACTGGGCTCTCGAGGCCCAGGCGGCCGGGATGCCCCTCCCGGAGGTGCTGGCCACGGTGGCCGACGGTCCGGGCCGTCCGCCCCTGGTGCTTGACGGACGGGTCATCGAACCGACGACCGGTCGACGGCCAGTCGAACCGGTCCCCCCTGGGAGGTTGGGGCAGGTCCACGAGGCACTGCTGGCCACCGGTGAGCGCCGCCGCCGGGGCGCCTTCTACACTCCCGCAGACCTGGCCAGCGGCCTGGTCGCCGCGGTAGTCGAAGAGTCCGTGACAGGCCCAGTCGTCGACCCGGCCTGCGGGGGTGGTGCCTTCCTGTTGGCCTCCGGCCGTCGTCTGGTCGAGTTGGGTGCCGGGCCCGCGGAGCAGGTGGCCCGTAGGTGGTTGTTCGGCGCTGACACCGACCGGATGGCTGTTGCGGTGGCACGATGGGCAGTCGCCGAATGGGCCGGGGTCGACTCCGATGATGTCGTCGGCCTGGTGGTGGGCGACCCCCTCACCGACGGTCGGTCAGCCTGGGCGCCGCAGGACAGGGACGGGTTCGCCACGGTGGTCGGCAACCCCCCGTTCCTTGGCCAACTGCGACGGGGCACCGCCTACGAGTCCGGGCGGCGCGCGGTGCTCCGGGAGGTGTACGGCGACCTCGTCGGGCCATACACCGACGCGGCCTGGTTGTTCCTGGCATGTGGTCTGCGGCTGCTCCACCCCGGCGGGCGCATGGTCCTCGTCCAGCCCCAGTCATTGCTCTCGGCCCGTGACGCCGGCCCGGTGCGCCGTCACCTGCTGGGGGAGGGTCGTCTGACCGGCTTGTGGTTCGACACGTCTGGTGTGTTCGCCGGTCGGTCGGAGGTTTGTGCGCCCGTGGTCCAGAAGGCAGCGTCGGACGGTCCGGTGCGCCTGCTGATCGACCGTTCGGTGGAGTCGGCCGGGACCGTTCCACCACCCGGCCCCGACGACCCGTGGGGTGTCCTGGTCGCTGGGCTCCTGGGTATCCCTCGGGTCGGTTCGGTTGACGCCGGAACGGTGGCCGACCGGGCCAGCGTCACTGCCGGTTTCCGGCAACACTTCTACGGACTAATCCCCGCGGTGGGGGAGGCCTCTGTGGCCCGGGGCCCCGCCCCGCGGCCCCTGGTGACCACCGCACTGGTGGACCCGCTGCTGTGTCGCTGGGGGAGCGCTCCGGCCCGATTCGCCGGTCGGCGATGGAACGCTCCCGTTGTCGACGAGTCAGCAGTGGCGCTGGCCGACCCGGAGGTGGCCGAATGGCTGGTCCGGCGCCGCCGGCCGAAGTTGCTGGTGGCCACCCAGACCCGGGTCGTCGAGGTGGTGGTCGACCCGGACGGCGCGATGGTTCCAGCCACCCCCCTTGTGATCGTCGAGCCCGACGAGGCCGACCTGTGGCTTCTGGCCGCCGCGCTGTCGGCCCCCCCGGTCACCGCCCGGGCCGCTGTGGCCACCCTGGGGACCGCCCGGTCGGCCGGGCGGATCAAGCTGGCCGCCCGGCAGGTGGCCGGCCTTTCTCTTCCCGTGGACCGTGCCGCCTGGGAGGAAGGGGCCGCTGCGGCACGGGACCTCTGGATCGCCGGGGAGAGTGCGTCACCGGACTCCTGGCGGGCGTTCGGAGTGTTGATGTGTCGGGCCTACCGTGAGGACCCCGACCCGTTGGTGGCCTGGTGGTGGGAAAGGCACCCGGCGGCCCAACATGGTGGCGCCGGAACAAGATGTGGCGGGCGGGCCACCAAAGCGTAGACTTCCCTTCGACATCACGAGTGGCCCGGTTTTCCGGGTCCGGCAACCTGGGACGGACACCCAAGGTGCCCGCCCATCCGGCAACGGGTGGGGATGTGGCCTCCGAACGGGGGCAACAAAGTGTCCGGTGGGGGCCCTTCCGGCCCAACTGCCGGTTCCGGGCTCGGTGGTTCGTCCCAGCGGAGGAAACATGGGACGCGACGCGACGGGCGACGGAGGGTTCGACCCTGTCGACCTGCCCCGTCATCCGCGCGGCTACGCGGAGGACCTCCCGGTCTCCGGCGCCTGGCGGCCCGGCGACCCCGAGGGTGACCGCCGGTTCGTCGAACTGGCCGCCGAGCGGCCGTTTGTGCTTGAGGGCGGTGACGTGCTCAGCCACATCACCATGGCCTACGAAACCTGGGGCGAACTCTCGCCGGGGGCTGACAACGCGATCCTGGTCTGTCACGCGTTGACCGGCGACGCTCACGCCTTCGGAGAAAGCGGACCCGGCCAACCGACCCCCGGCTGGTGGAACGGGGTGATCGGACCGGGTTGTGGTCTTGATACCGACCGGTATTTCCTGGTGTGCGTCAACGTGCTCGGCGGCTGCCAGGGTTCTACCGGCCCATCCTCGATCGACCCGTCGACCGGGTCGCCCTACGGGTCGAGCTTCCCGACGGTGACTATTCGGGACATCGTCCGATGTCAGGCCGCGGTGGCCGACCACCTAGGCATTCAACGCTGGCACAGCGTGGTTGGCGGCTCCATGGGGGGGATGCAGGTCCTCGAATGGGGGGCCATGTTCCCGGAGCGTGTCCGGTCGCTGGCCCCGTTGACCACAACCCTGGCGGCCACCGCCCAGCAGATCGCTTGGAGCGCCGTGGGGCGGACCGCACTAGTCACCGATCCGCGCTTCCGGGGTGGCGACTACTACGATGCCAAACCCGGCGAGGGGCCCCAGGCTGGTCTGGCCGTTGCCCGGGCACTGGCTCAGATCACCTACCGGAGCGAGGAGGTCTTCGCGGCCCGATTCGGCCGCGACCTTGTCGACCCACGGCACGTCTACGACCTGTGGGACCGGTTCCAGGTGGAGTCCTATCTCGACT
>JAKUSA010000054.1 GCA_022449565.1 Acidimicrobiales bacterium
CTTCTATGCGGCCAGTCAGCTCGGTGACTTCAGCCTCCTCTGGCACCTGCTGGGGGTGACCCGCGGTCTGATCTCTGACGAGGGGATCCGGGAGGCGGCACGCCTCTCCGCCGCCCTGGCCGTCGAGTCGGTGCTGGTTAACGGGGCGGTGAAGTCGCTGTTCCGGCGGGAACGACCCGCTCACGGCGATGAACGGCCCCACCACCTGCGACAACCGCTGACCTCCAGCTTCCCGTCCGGCCACGCCTCGGCCGCGTTCATGGCAGCCACCCTGCTGGCCGCGCGCACCAGGATGAAACCGTTGTGGTACGCCCTGGCCGGGGTGGTCGCCGCGTCGAGGGTGCACACCCGCATCCATCACGCCAGTGATGTGGTGGCCGGAGCGGCACTCGGCCTGGCCCTCGGGCGGGTCGTCCGGAAGGCCCTTCGTCTTCACTGAGCGGTCTAGCGGTTGCCTGGTCGGCACCCGCTAGTTGTTGGGGGCCGCCTCGAGTTCGTCATCGGTGGCATCGAGGAGGAGACGCAGGTCGAGCAGAAGGTCCGCTACCTCGGAGGCGGCGATCACCTCACGGCTCTTGGTGCTTCCGAGGCCGCGATCGATGATGGCCCTGATCTCCTCGATGAGTTCCTCAGGTGTCCTGCTGTCCAGCGTCCCGGTCACGAACCATCCCCTTCCAACGCTATTCGGCCCACTGCTCCTGCTGGGGGCCGTACCCCTTCTCCATGGTCACCCTAGACGCGAAACACCACGACACCGCCCACAGATTCGTTGCCGGCCCAGCGGGCGCTCAATCGACCGGGGCCAGGTCCCGGACGGCCTGCCTAACATCGCCACCCGTCAGCGGCATGACGGCCAGGGCTGGACAGGTGACTCCGGCGTCGACGTAGCGCTGGATGTGGGCCCGGCACTCGTCGGGTGTGCCGTGCACGATCAGGTCGTCCACCACCTTGTCGGGGATCTTCTCC
Source organism: Acidimicrobiales bacterium (assembly GCA_022449565.1). Taxonomy (GTDB): domain Bacteria; phylum Actinomycetota; class Acidimicrobiia; order Acidimicrobiales; family MedAcidi-G1; genus JAKUSA01. Next base: position 967 of record JAKUSA010000054.1, read on the forward strand.
AAAGCGCCCTTCCGGTCGCCGGCCGCCCATTGCTCCCAGTGCTCACCCAGTAATTCGCCCCGTCCCATCCACTCATGGAAGGCCCGGTAGACGGGGACGTTCAGGTAGGCGGCCATGGCGAAACGACCACCGGCCAGGACCTGATCCCGGTCGTCGCTGGGGCAGACGAAGATCCTGGCCACGACCTCCTTGCCCGGGCCCTCGGAGGCGACGATGCCGGCCACCCGCTCCACGTCGGCGGCCGATAGCCAGTTGATGATCGCCCCATCACCCTCGCGACCGGCCAGACGGAGCATCCCCTCCCGTAGCGCGGCAACCAGGATCGGTGGCTGCTGCTCGGGAACCCGGCCTAGGCGGAAGCCGGACACGCTGAAGGTGTCGTAGTCCTCGGTGACCTTCTGGCCGGTTAGTGCTACGCGCAGGAACCGGACGGTGTCCCGGACCCGCCGGTACGGGTCCTCGAAGGGGATGCCGTTCCACCGCCCGACAATCACGTCGGAGGACGAGCCGATACCCAGGAGGAACCGTCCCGGGGCAGCACTGGCCAGTGCCGCCGCGCTCTGGGCTAGCAGGGCCGGGCCCCGGGTGAACACGGGAAGGATGGCCGTCCCGAGGCGCAGTTCCGGGGCCCAGGCGGCAGCCAGGGCCAGTGGGGTCAACCCGTCGGTGTCGTTGGCCTCCGCCGACCACGCGTCCGTGTAGCCCAACTCGACGAGTTCCCGGAAGACCTCGCGGTGGTCGGCGAGTGACCCGGCAAGCGGCACGGTCATGCCGTAGCGGTTGTTCCCTTCTGCCATGGGCGGCACCCTATTCTGGCCGTGGCGGCCTGTTCGGAGCGGAGAGACCCCCAAGGCCGTGCCGCTGGCCTAGGGGCTGTCACAGCCGGTGCGCAGACTGGTCGGGATGAACGAACAGCTCCGATTCCACACCGGTCCGGCGACGATGGGGCGGCGGTCACGATCTGCCGTGCCAGCCCGCCGAATTGATACCCGGACCCTGGAAATCGGTCGTCGGGGCGTTGCCGAGGCCCGGTCAATTCTTGCCGCCCACCGGTGGCCCGACCACGATCCAACCCCTCCAATTCAGGTTGCCGACGCCGCCTGAACCACCGCGGTGTGGGCCGACCATCGGATCGGACTCTCCGCTGACCGTCCCCGCCCTCACTGTCCTGGCTACCGGGCTGGGATCTTGGTGAGGTGGGTTGACGCCGGCGGGGCCCAGCGCCTCCAAGACTGAGGCCCACCCCGGTTCTAGGCATCTGGTACGGGGCGGTCGGGTACCGTTTCGGGGATGGACGCGATCCCCGACCCGGAGTCCGCCGTGCTTGCCGGCCGGTTGGGCTATGGGGCCGGGGACCGGCTGTTAATTCTCACTGCCGACCTGCTCGGTATGTGCCATTCGGCGAACGTCGGCGTCTACGACAGCCTCCGGTCGGGCGCGGCCACCGGCGCCTCGCTCATGGTCCCCGGACCTTGGGCCCGCGAGGCTGCCTCCTACTACCGGGGTGAGCCGGTCGGAGTGCACCTCACTCTGAACGCAGAGTTCAACTGCTACCGCTGGCGACCCATCACCCAGGCACCCTCGTTGCTCGACGGCGACGGCGGCTTCCCCCGTACTGTCGAGGACCTCTGGGACCATGCCGATGTTGACGAAACCCGCCTGGAGTGCCGATCGCAACTGGAGAGGGCGATCCTGTGGGGGTTCGACGTAAGCCACCTGAGTACCCACCTTGGTGCCCTGCAGAACCGCCCTGAACTCTTCGATGTCTACCTGGAGTTGGCTGTTGATTTCCAACTCCCGATCCGTCTCGAGGGAGCCGCCGCCCAGTCGGGCGCCGGCTTCCCGTTCAGGGACCTGGCCGCTGCCGAGGGGGTGTTGACGGTCGACCACTATCGGATGCGCCGGCTCCCCGAGCCGACTGAGGTGGAACAGGCCATCCGCGACCTGGCCACCGGGGTGACCGAGATCAGTATCGAACCGGCGGTGGACACCCCTGAACTCCGGGCCGTCGACGAGCAGTGGTCATGCCGCGTAGACCACCACGACCTGGCGTGCGATGAGGGTCTCATCGTCGCGGTAGCCGACGCTGGGGTTGTCCTCATCAGCTGGCGGGACGTGCGCGACGCCCAGCGAGCCGGCGGGTCCTAGACGTCGCTTCGGCCAGCCAGGTCGGCGAGGACGTCTTTCCAGGGCGCGCCCCCCAGGAGTGGGCGCATCCCGTATAGGTACCGGGCGTAGTCGCCAGTCAGCTTGCAACGGCCGGTCATGTAGGCCACGTCAGGATGCAGGTCGCCGGTGAACTGTCCCACCGCATCCGGGTACCTCCAGGTCGCCGTAACATCGGCGTGTCCATCCGCGCCGACCACCACCTCGGCCACCCGACCGTCGACGACCACGACCCTGAACTGCACCTTGCCATGAGGACTCCCGGTGATCACATACCGGACCGACACGTCGAAATCGTCCCCGACGGACAGGCCAATCACCCGCTCGGCCAGCTCGGCCAACCAGTCCACGGAGAGGAACGAGAGCCGGTCGGGCATCAGACCACGTCAGACACCCGGACCCGGATCCGGTCGAACAGGTCGTCCTCCAGGCTCCCTGCGGGTGGTTCGCCAACCAGCGACCGGGCGAGCACGTAGTCGTCGTAGGGATGAACGGTGCGGGCCACCTCGTCGGGCAGGCCAAACCAAAACGGTGACGCGGGATCGACCTGGGTGGCGTGGGCCCGCAGCGCCTCACCCCGAACCTCCCAATGGTCGGCTATCGGGATCCGGGTGGTGATCAGGTGGTCGCGTGACGGGCGGTCTGACCAGCCCTGGTAGGGAGACTCCAGGCCCATCTCCACAAACTTGGCGTGCAGACCCTCAATCCGGGCCCGCGACCAGACGGTGAAATACATCTTCAATGGCTGCCAGGGTTCACCGGCCTCCGGATAGCGATCGGCGTCGCCGGCCGCATCGAAGGCCGGAACTGAGATGTCGTGAACCTGCAGGTGGTCGGGATGGTTGTAGCCGGTGCGGTCGTCCGGGTAGGTGACTAGCACGTGGGGTCGCACCCGGCGGATGACCGTGACCAGACGGCCCACCGCCTCGTCGTGGTCAGCATTAGCGAAGGCCCCCGGGTGGGAGTTGGGCTCCGAGTCAGGCATCCCCGAGTCCCGGTAGCCGAGCATGACCACCTCGTCGTAACCGATGATCTCCGCGGCCCGTCGGAGTTCAGCGACCCGCACTTCGGCCAGGTGTTCGGCCACCTCGGGCCGGTCCATGGCCGGGTTGAGGATCTCCCCCTCCTCGCCACCGGTGCAGCACACCAGGGTGCAACCCACACCGGCCTGGTGGTAAGCGGCCACCGTGGCCGCGCCCTTGGAGGCCTCGTCGTCGGGATGGGCGTGGACGGTCAGCAGGCCGAGTTCCGCCTTGTCGGATGGTTGGTTCACGGAGCGTCACGGTACCGGCCACCAAACCCGGGTTGGCGACAACCCGCCCACCAGGCCACCCGTCGGGTCGAGAGTCTGGCCGGTAGTGTCAGAGCCGAAACTGACGATCCGACGAAGGGGGCAATCTGTGGATCCCGGGGCCTGGCAGTGGATCTGGCTGATCGCCACCGCCTTCTTCGTGATAGGCGAGATCGCCACGCCCGGGTCGTTTTTCCTGCTCCCGTTCGGCGCTGGCTCCGCACTGGCCACCATTCTGGCCTTCACTGGGGCCGGCGAGGGCTGGCAATGGGCCGCCTTCCTGATCGCCTCGCTGGCCGCCCTGGCGGGCCTGAGGCCTCTCGCCCGGCGGCTGAACGCGGCCGAGCAACCCGCCCGGGTGGGAGCCACCCGGCTGATCGGCGCGGTGGGCGTGGTGGTCGAAGACCTCGGCGGCGACCCGTCACGCCTGGGCAGTGTCCGGATAGGCCGCGAGGACTGGCACGCCGAGACCCCCGACGGCACCCACGTGGCAGCCGGGACCCAGATCGAAGTGATCGAGATAGAAGGAACACGAGCGGTCGTCAGACCGGTCGGCAACCCACAGTGAACCGAACAGGCAAAGCCGGACACCCGACCGAGGAGAACCTATGCCAGCAGTAATCGCCCTGATCGTCATCGCCTTCGTCGTTTTCATCGTCGCCGCGGCCAGCGTCAAGATCGTCCACCCCTACCAACAGGGCATTGTCGAACAACTGGGTAAGTACAAGCAGACCGCCGGACCGGGCCTGAAAATGATCTTTCCGGTCATCCAGAGCCTCCTCAAGGTGGACATGCGGGAGCAGGTCGTCGACGTGCCACCACAGGAGGTAATTACCAAGGACAACGTCACCGTCACCGTGGACGCCGTCATCTACTACGAGCCCACCGACGCCCAGAGGCTCGTCTACAACGTGGCCAACTTCATCATGGCGATCACCAAACTGGCCCAGACCAACCTCAGGAACGTGATCGGCGAAATGACCCTCGACAGTGCACTTACCTCACGGGACAACGTCAACACCGCTATTCGGGAGGTCCTAGATGACGCCACCGACAAGTGGGGGGTGCGGGTGGTACGGGTAGAGATCCAGCGGATCGACCCTCCAGGTGACGTCATGGACGCCATGCACGAGCAGATGAAGGCCGAACGGAACCGCCGGGCGGTAGTCCTCGAGGCCGACGGAGAGCGAGAGGCGGCGATCACCGTGGCCGAGGGGCAGAAGCAGAGGGTCATTCTCGCCGCCGAGGCCATCAGGCAAGAGGCCATCCTCACCGCCGAAGGTGAGGCTAAGGCCATCGAGGAGGTGGCCGACGCCGAGCGCTACCGCCTCCAGACCGTTGCCGATGGCGAGGCCGCGGCCGTACGCAGCGTGTACCAGGCCATCCACGATGGCGACCCGACCCCGGACCTACTGGCCATCAAGTACCTCGAGGCCTTGGGCACCGTCGCCGACGGGCGGGCCACCAAGATCTTCCTGCCAGCCGAGATGAGCTCCACTATGGGCTCGCTTGGGGCGATCGCCGAACTGTTCACCGGCACTCCGTCTGACGACGAGCCGGCGGGTGTCCCAACTCCGGTCACCGGCCCGACCGAGCCCGACCCGGCCGACTAGAGCCACCGGACCGACAGCGGGCTCATACCAAGACCAGTTCGTCTCGACCCTCGTCGTCGGTTGCCAGGTCCCAACCACACATGCGAGCCAGGAGTACCCGCCCCTCCTCAGGACCGCTGGCGATTAACTCATCACCGTCGGCCAGCCGCACCGGCCCCCTCGGCCGGTAGAGGTAGCCACCACCTCGCCGGACGGCCAGCACGGTGAAGCCGGGCTCGATATTGAGGCGTAGCTCGGACAGCGTGGCGCCGTCGGTAGTCGACCCGGCAGCCACTGGGTAGCGGACCACTACCTCGTCGGCCTCGCCAAGGGCGATGCCTAGGATCGGGTGGAGTTCCTCGTCCTTCTCGACCAGCCAAACCATGGCCTGGGCCTGGTCACCGATGTCCTCGGCCGCCTCGGCTAGGTGGAGCAGACCCCGGAGTTCGGCCGGGTCGAGATCGCCGCCCGCGGAACGGAGCACCCACAACTCAAGGTGGTCCTTCATCTCGTCGAGCCGGTCCTCGAGATGACGGACCTCGGCGGCCAGCCCTCGATCGGCCAGTACCAGGGCGCTGTAAGCCAGGCCCACAGCCACCTCGGACAGGTTCTTCATCTCCACCAGTACGTCGACCGCCCGGTCGAGGTCGGTAAGGGCTACGTCGTCTTCGGGCCGGGGCGGCTCCCACACCGGAGCGGCAGCTAACTCCCGCAGGCGGGTGATCCCGTCGGGCGAGCCGCGCAGGAACAACGCGTCGCCGGGTACCAGCACCGTGTTGCCATCCACGTCGGTCATCCACTCGTGGCCCCGGCGCACCGCCATGACCCGCATTCCAGCCTGCACCGGCAACTCCAGTACCGAGAGTGGACGATGGGCCATGTGTGAACCGTCACTGACCAGCACTCGATGTGAAACCTCCTCGGCGTCGGAGAGGTCGGCCACCAATTGGCGGGGGATACCGAGCCTGTGGGTGACGATCCGAGCGATGTCCACGGCGTCATTGGCGATCCGCTCGATGGCCGACACGACCTGGAGCACTGACGACATGCCCTCGGCCTCCCGTGAACTACGCGCGGCCAGCACGCAGACGGCCCGCATGTCGTGGACCATCTCGCTCATCCGCTGTTCGAGTTCGTCGACCTCCTCGGCCATGTCCGGGTCGTCGAAGTAAACCGAGGCGTAGGCCAGGTCCACCATCAGTTCCGAGGTGTCCTTGGCCTCGGCCAGCATGGTCCGCAAAGTGCGGGGTGTGTCGTCCATCAGCTCCTCGCTCGATGTCGTCTTCCAATGGTAGGCCCGAGCGGTGGTCGGGGCCTCGGGCGATTACCCGGATGGGAGGTCTCGGTCCAACGCATTCTCAGGCCACCCCCACCGCCACCAAGGCCAGGATGAGGGTAAAGGCGCCGACCAGATCGAGGGTCGAGGTCACCATTGGGATGCCATAAGTGTCCGGGTCGAGGCCGAACCGGAACGCTCCCATGGTCGTGTAGTAGGCGACGAACACCATGAGGACCGTGACCAGGCCCCCGGCCAGGATCGTCACCACCACTAGGTCGGCCAAGCTGGGCGAGGATTGGCCGGTCGCCTGGGCGACAAGATGCGCCACTAGCGCGCCGACCACGAACACCGGCACGGCCAACACGACCAGGTCGACAATGTTCCTCATGCTGGATCGGCTCGGCACCGGGGTGGCGTCGTCGAGGCCGAGATGGAACTGGGTGGAGAGTCGGCTTGACAGGATCGCCCCGAGCGCTCCCGCCGTACCGAGGAATGCCGGCAGCAGGACCAGTATGGCCTCGGCGGCCAGGAGGTCGTCCAATCGCTTCTCGAGGGTCAATCCGGCCACCAGGTCGAATACCGCGGCGACACCCAGCACCGGTACCGACTGCCTGACAATCCCTCGTAGTCGATCGGTCGGGATCCGCCAGGCGACGACCAGCACCCCGACCGAGACCGTGGCCAATGCTGCGGCCAGGCCATCGGTGAGGCCGGAACGGTCGGCGAGTACAGCAGCGAGTACCAGTGCCGGGACGGTCAGAAGATCTCCCAGCGTGGTGACCAGGGGGGCGATCACGTTGTCGAGATCCCATCCGAACCGGACCGAACCGGCGGCCAGTCCGACGGTGAGTGCGGCCAGTACCACCGACGCCAGCAGCCCACCGAGCGTTGAGACCACGACGAAGTCGGCCAGCGTCATGGTTGGACTCAACCCGAATACCACGGCGGTGCCCTTGGCCAGAACTGCCAGGACCGTGCTCAGGGAAAGGGTAAGGACCGCGGAGGCCAGCAGGTTTTGGCCCACTACCCCGTCGGGGTGGAGGCTGAACCGGAAGGTACCGGCGTGCACCGCGGTGCCCAGGCGACTGCCCATCGCCCCGAACACGTTGCCGCGCAGAGCGATCGCCCCGGGAACCAGCAGTAGAAGGCCGGGCAGGGCGGCGAGGGTTCCCTCGGCGCTGGCCAGGACCAAGCCACCGAACGACGCCACCACCACCCCGAGTACGAGCGCGACGAAACGCTGGCGGGCATCGGCCACTCTCCCGGCCGTCGGCGCTGACCACCGCAGACGCATGCCTCCAGTGTGGTGGACCCTCGGCCCGGCCAAACGGTATTTCTGGAAACGGTCCGGTCAACGGAAGTCCCGTGACCTGACCGTCGCCACGGCGCCCAGGTCTTCGATCCGCTCGGCCACCACGTTGAGAACTCCCTCACCGTCGGTGGCCCGCTCCAGGCGTCCCTTGACCACCAGGCCCGGAGCGCCGGCCGCCACTTCCTGGAAACGGGCCCAACAGCCCCTCGACACCACCACGTTGACCAGGCCCGTCTCGTCCTCCAGATTGATGAACACGGTTCCTCCTGCGGTAGACGGCCGTTGGCGGTGAGTGACCACCCCGGCCACCTTTACCCGGTAACCGTCGGCCACCGATCGGAGTTCCTCGGCGGTGAGCACCCCCTCGGCCATCAGGCGACGGCGTAGGAAACGGGTGGGGTGGCCGTCGGGTGACACCCCGGTGGCCCACAGGTCGGCGCTGGCCACTTCGGGGGCCGACATGGCCGGCAGGGGTGGCGCCTCCACCCCAGTGGCCATCCCGGCCAGCCGGTCGGGTCCCGAAGCGGCCAGCGCGCCGGCCGACCACAGGGCCGACCGGCGGTCCAGGTCGAAGCATCCGAACGCCCCTGCGGTGGCTAACGCCTCGAGGACGGCTTGCCCGGGGTCGAGCCGACGCTGGAGGTCCTCGATGGACCGCCAGGGTCGGCCGGCAGCAATGGCCACGGCCAGTTCCTCTCCCACCCCCCGCACCGATCGCAACCCCAGTCGGACCGCCGGGCTGGTGGACCCACCTGACTCGAGAGTGGCGACGTCCACCGACCACTGCACATCGGGGGTCCGAACCTCCACCCCGTGGCGTCGGGCGTCCTGCACCAGGGTATGGGGTGCGTAGAAGCCCATCGGCTGGGCGTTGATCAGAGCAGCGCAGAAGGCCGCCGGGTGGTGGTACTTGATCCAGGAACTGGCGTAGACGAGGTGGGCGAACGACACCGAATGGCTCTCTGGGAACCCGTAGTCAGCAAAGGCCACGATCTGCTCCCAAATCCGCTCGGCGACGTCGGCCGGTACCCCCCGACCGGTCGCCCCAGCCTCGAAACGCTTCCGTAGGGTGTCCATCCGCTCCCGGCTGCGCTTGGACCCGATGGCCTGGCGTAGACGATCCGACTCCACCGGGGTGAACCCGGCCACGTCGATGGCCAACTGCATCAACTGCTCCTGGAACAGGGGCACCCCCAGGGTCTTGGCCAGTGCCCGCTCACAGAGCGGATGAAGGTAGACGACCGGCTCTCGACCGTTGCGACGCCCGATGTAGGGATGCACCGACCCACCCTGGATGGGCCCGGGGCGAATGAGGGCCACCTGGACCACCAGGTCGTAGAAGCAGCGGGGCCGCGAGCGGGGCAAGGCGGCCATCTGGGCCCGACTCTCGATCTGGAACACGCCGACGGTGTCGGCGGCACAGATCATGTCGTAGACCGCTTCCTCTTGGGGTAGGTGGGCCAGGTCGATGCCGATGCCCTCGTGCTCGGAAACCAGGTCGATGGCCCCGTGCAGGGCGCTGAGCATCCCCAAGCCCAGTAGGTCGAACTTGACCAGTCCCACAGCGGCGCAGTCGTCCTTGTCCCACTGGAGGACGCTGCGGCCCTCCATGCGGGCCCATTCCACCGGACATACCTCCGCCACCGGCCGGTCGCAGATCACCATGCCGCCTGAGTGGATGCCGAGGTGGCGGGGGGAGCCACACAACTCGTCGGCCAGGGCGGCTACGTCGGCCGGCAGAGCCGCAGCGGCGTCGTCGACAGGTGCCGAGCGGCGTTCCACGGCCTTGGAGAAGGCGTCCTGCTGACCCGGCGCGTAGCCGAGGGCCCGGGCCACGTCGCGCACCGCCGAGCGGGCCCGGTAGGTGACCACGTTGGCCACCTGGGCGGTGTGGCGACGTCCGTAACGTCGGTAGACGTACTGGATGACCTCCTCCCGGCGACCGCTTTCAATGTCGATGTCAATGTCGGGCGGTCCGTCCCGCTCCGGAGACATGAACCGTTCGAAGAGCAGGCCCAGGTCGACGGCGTCGACGTTGGTGATGCCCAGCGCGTAGCAGACCGCCGAGTTGGCCGCCGATCCCCGCCCCTGGCAGTAGATGTCGGAGCGGCGGCAGAACTCGACCAGGTCCCAGACGACGAGGAAGTAGCCGGGGTACCCCAGCTGTTCGATGCCCTCCAGCTCCCGGTCGATCTGGGCCCAGGCCCCGGGGACCCGCTCGGATTCCCGGGGCCCGTAGCGACCGACGGCTCCGGCCTCGGCCAGGCGGCGCAGGTGGGCCATCTCGTCGGTGCCGTCGGGGCACGGG
>JAKUSA010000055.1 GCA_022449565.1 Acidimicrobiales bacterium
CGATCACCATACCCAGCACGGTGTTGGCCACCGTGACCGCCTCGGCGCCCGCTGCGACCGCTGCGCCGGCCACCTCGGGGAGGTCATACGTGTTAGGACTGAGCTTTGCCCACCGGGGGCGGTTAGCGGCCGCTGCGGCCTCCACAACCTCAGCCGTAGCCGTAGCCGAGAGGGCGAACAGTCGCCGTCGGTCCTCCAGGTTGGGACAGGAGGCGTTGACCTCGACAGCCACTACCTGGGACGGGGCGTCGGCCAGCAACGATGCGGCCCGGGCAAACTCGTCGACGGTCCGGCCCCAGATACTGGCTACCACCCGGGCACCTGAGGCCACTAGGGCGGGGAGGTCCTCCTCCAGCCAGGCACTGACGCCGGGACCCTGGAGGCCCACACTGTTGATCATCCCGGCCGGCGTGGCGTGTACCCGAGGCGGAGGGTTGCCGTCCCACGGGTCGGGGTGCAACGACTTGACGACCACCGCACCCAGGTCGGCCAGATCAAAGTGGTCGGCCAGTTCGGCGCCGTGTCCGGAGGTTCCCGAGGCGGTCATGATCGGGTTGGGTAACCGAACCGAACCGACGGTCGTGAGTAAGTCTGTTCCCCGGGCTCGGGCGGTCACCAGCCACCCTCCAACTCGGCCGAGGCACTGACCCCCCGGTGATACTCCTGGAGGGTTCGCACGGCCAGCGGGTACCGTCGCCAGTCGGCCAGGCCCCGGGCGGCAGCCACCGCGGCCGACGCGGTGGTCAGTAGGGGGACGCCCTCGGCGGCCGCCGCACCACGGATGTGGTCTCCGTCAGCCCGGGGACCCCGACCGCGGGGACTATTGACAACTAGTTGCACCTCTCCGGACCGGATCAGACCCACTGCGTCTGTGCCGTCCTCGCCGATCTTGGCCACCCGTTGGGCCACCGGCACCCCGTGGCTATCAAGGTGGTCCGCTGTGCCGCCGGTGGCCACGATCTTCAGACCCAAGTCGGCGAAACCCCGTGCTGCCTCTACACCCGCCTCCTTGTCACGGTCGGCCAGGGACATGAACACGGTTCCCCTGGCCGGCAGAGCCCCCCCGGCGGCAATCTGGGACTTCGTGAAGGCCAGGCCAGTAGTCAGGTCGATGCCCATCACCTCTCCGGTAGAACGCATCTCGGGACCCAGTACCGGGTCGGCTTCCGGGAACCGGTCAAAGGGCAGTACGGCCTCCTTGACCGAGACGTGGTCACTCACCACTGGTTCGGTGAGCAGGCCCTCAAGGCGGAGGTCGTCGAGGGTGGCGCCCAACATCACCCGGCTGGCTACCTTGGCTAGCGGTACCCCGGTGGCCTTGGCCACGAACGGCACCGTCCGGGAAGCCCGAGGGTTGGCCTCGATCACGTACACCGAGTCGTCCTTCACCGCAAACTGCACGTTGATAAAACCACGTACGTCGAGTGCCTCAGCTAGGTCACGGGTGTGGGCCTCGATGCGGGACACCAGGGAGTCGGAGAGGTGCGGTGGGGGGATCACGCACGCGCTGTCGCCACTGTGTACGCCGGCCTCCTCGACATGTTCCATCACCGCGCCGATGACCACCTCGCCGGTGTGGTCCCGGATGGCGTCCACATCCACCTCAGTGGCGTCCTCCAGAAACCGGTCTATGAGCACCGGCCGTTCAGTAGACAGCCCGCCCTCAATACCGAGGCTGCCGAATCCGGACAACTCCTCCATGGCCCGCTCCAACTGTCCGTCGTCGTAGACGATCACCATGGCCCGGCCGCCCAGCACGTAGGAGGGCCGTACAAGCACTGGGTAGCCGACCCGTTCCACGACTGCCCGAGCAGAGTCCAGATCGGCGGCCGTCCCCCCCGGGGGCTGGAGGACACCCAGGTCGGCGCACAGGTGGTTCCACTGTTCCCGGTCCTCGGCCCGGTCGATTGACGCCGGGCTTGTTCCGGCGACCAGTTCTGGAGGTAGGAGGCCGGCCAACTTGAGAGGTGTCTGGCCGCCGAGGGCCACGATCACCGCCTCGGGACGTTCGGCCTCAATGATGTTGGTTACGTCCTCGAGGGTGAGGGGTTCGAAGTAGAGGCGGTCGCTGGTGTCGTAGTCGGTCGAGACCGTCTCCGGGTTGCAGTTCACCATGATCGTCTCGTAACCGGCTGCGCCGAGGGCGAAGCTGGCCTGTACACAGCAGTAGTCGAACTCGATTCCCTGGCCGATCCTGTTCGGTCCTGCACCCAGAATCATCACCTTGGGGCGGTCCGACGGGCGAACCTCATCCTCGTCCTCCCAGGCCGAGTAGTGGTAGGGCGTCTCGGCGGAGAACTCAGCGCCGCAGGTGTCGACCGTCTTGAAGGTGGGGAAGACCCCAGCGGCCTCACGGGCCGCCCGGACCGAATCGGTTGAGCAGCCCCATAGGTAGGCCAACTGCCCGTCGGAGAAGCCGAGCCGCTTGGCCCGGCGCCACCCGGCCCGCTCCATGGTTTCGGGCCCGGCGCCCTCCAGTTCGGCCCGCTCCTCGCAGATGGCCAGGACCTGGTCGAGGAACCACTCGTCGATGTCAGTGACCTCGTGCACCCTCACCAGGTCGACCCCACGGCGGAGGAGCGCCTCCACCTGAAACAGCCGTGACGGGGTGGGTCGGGCCACCGCGGCGAGGAGGTCGTTGTCGTTGAGGGCGTCAAGTGCCGCCTCGGCCGGATCGGCGTTGAGGCCCAGGCGACCGTTCTCTAGGGAACGCATTCCCTTCTGCAGGGACTCGGGGAAGGTCCGGCCGATCGCCATTACCTCCCCCACCGACTGCATCGAGGTGGACAGCACCCCGCTAGTGCCGGGGAACTTCTCGAAGGCCCATCGGGGGATCTTGGTGACCACGTAGTCGATGGTCGGCTCGAACGAGGCCGGGGTCTTCCGAGTGATGTCGTTGGGGATTTCGTCGAGGGTGTAGCCCACGGCGAGGCGGGCCGCGATCTTGGCGATCGGGAACCCGGTGGCCTTGGAAGCCAGCGCGGAGGATCGGCTGACCCGAGGGTTCATCTCGATGATGACCTGGTCGCCGGTCTCGGGGTGGACGGCGAACTGCACGTTGGACCCGCCGGTCTCCACTCCGACTCGGCGCAGGCAGGCGAACGACGCGTCACGCATCGTCTGATATTCGACGTCGGTAAGGGTCTGGGCGGGGGCCACGGTGACCGAGTCGCCGGTGTGGATCCCCATAGGATCGACGTTCTCGATCGAGCAGATGACCACGCAGTTGTCGGCCCGGTCCCGCATGACCTCGAGTTCGAACTCCTTCCAACCGGCGATGGACCGTTCGATGAGGATCTCGGAGATGGGACTGGCCTCAAGGCCGGTGGTCGCCATCCGTTCGAACTCCTGGTCGGTGGTGGCGATACCCGTACCCCGGCCGCCCAGGATGTAGGCCGGTCGGATTACCGCCGGCAGCCCGATCGTCCTTATGACCTCCAGGGCCTCCTCCATGGTCCGGGCGATTCCGGAGGCGGGAACCTCTAGGCCAATCTCGACCATGGCCGCCTTGAACCGCTCGCGGTCCTCTGCGGTGGCAATTGCCTCGGCGGTGGCGCCAATGAGTTCGACCCCGTAAGTGTCAAGTACCCCGGAGTCGACCAGCTCGCGGGCCAGGTTGAGGGCCGTCTGCCCGCCAAGGGTGGGGAGAAGCGCATCGGGCTGTTCCCGCTCGATGATCCGGGCGATCACATCGGCCCGGAGTGGCTCAACGTAAGTGGCATCGGCGAAATCCGGGTCGGTCATGATGGTCGCCGGGTTGGAGTTGGCCAGCACCACCCGGAAGCCCTCCTCGCGCAGTACCCGGCAGGCCTGGGTACCTGAGTAGTCGAACTCGCAGGCCTGCCCGATGACGATCGGGCCGGACCCGATCAGCAGGATGCTCTCAAGGTCGTCCCGGCGAGGCATCAGGACCGTCCCCTCCCGGTGGTCCGGGCCATCAGATCTTCGAACTCGGCGAACAGGTAGCGGCTGTCATGGGGGCCGGGGCCCGCCTCGGGGTGGTACTGGACGCCAAACGCCGGGACGTCCCGGCATCGGATTCCCTCCACGGTGTGGTCGTTGAGGTTCAGGTGGGTGACATCGGCCGCCGGGATCGACCCCTCAACCACGCAGTAGTTGTGGTTCTGACTGGTGATCTCCACGCCGCCGGTAGTCAGGTTCCGTACCGGGTGGTTGCCGCCATGGTGGCCGAAAGGAAGCTTGAACGTCTCAGCGCCAAGGGTGGCGCAGAGTAACTGGTGTCCGAGGCAAATCCCGAACACCGCGACCTCACCGAGCAGGTCAGCGATGGCGGCCCGGAGGTCGGCCAACGGTTCCGGGTCGCCCGGGCCGTTGGAGAGAAACACCCCGTCGGGTTCGGAAGCCAGAACCTCGGCGGCCGGGGTGGAGGCCGGGACGACGGTGATCTCGCCGAGGGCTGACAGGTGGTTGAGAATGGTCGATTTGATCCCGAAGTCGTAGGCCACGATCCGTCGGCCCCCTCCTACCGAGGCCACCTTGTATGGCTTGTCACAGGTAACGGTGGCCACCAGGTCGACCCCGTCGGTACCTCCCTCAGCGGCCGCAGCAGCCATCAGGCTGTCCTCGTCGGCCGTGCCGAACGCCCCGGGCATGGCGCCTGAGTCGCGCAGGTGTCGGGTGAGCCGCCGGGTGTCGACCCCGGCGATACCTGGTACCCCGTGGAGCCGAAGTAGGTCGTCGAGGTCGCCGGTGGAACGCCAGTTGCTGCGCCGTCGGGCTAGATCACGGACCACCACCCCCCGGCAGAAGGGCCGACGGCTCTCGTGGTCGTCGGCGTTGATGCCGTAGTTGCCGATGTGTGGGCAGGTGAAGGTAACGATCTGCCCGGCGTAAGAGGGATCGGTTATCACCTCCTGATACCCGGAGAGGACCGTGTTGAACACCACTTCCCCGGTGGCCACCCCACCGGGCGGTTCGGCACCGATCGCCTCACCCTCGAACACCTCTCCGTCGACCAGCACCAGTTGCGCAGTAATCGGACCGGCCCGCACGGTCACCTCCGGGCCTCGCCGTCAACAACTACTGGTACGCCACGGTTCAGGGTGTGTCGGACCCGACCGCGCAGGCTCCAACCCTCGTAGGGGGTGTTGGCGCTCCGACTGGCCATCGCCCGACCGGAGACCGTCCAGGTGGCATCGGGGTCGAAGACGCACAGGTTGGCCGGCCGGCTGGGTCTAACCGGTCCACCGTGACGGTCGGCCAGACCAGCGATGGCCGCTGGCCGCCAGGAGAGGGCGGCCAACACCCCGGATAGGTCGAGTCCTGAGTACTCAAGGGCCAGGGACAGGGCCGTCTCGAGTCCCAGCATGCCAGGCGGCGCCTGGTCAAAGGGGCGTTCCTTAGCATCGACGGTATGAGGCGCATGGTCGGTTGCGATGGCGTCGATGGTCCCGTCAGCTAGCCCGGCCCGAACGGCGGCAACGTCGGCGTCGGTACGCAGAGGCGGATGGACCTTGAACACAGGGTCGTAGCAGGCACAGGCCGCGTCGGTGAGAGTGAAGTGGTGGGTGGTGGCCTCAGCGGTCACCGGCAGACCGGCCGCCTTGGCTTCCCGGACCATGGCCACCGACACGCCAGTGGACAGGTGTTGAAAGTGGATCCGGGCACCAGTCATGCGAGCCAGGGTGATGTCCCGCATCACCATGAGCTCCTCGGCCTCGGCGGGCTGGCCCCCGATGCCGAGGCGGGACGACCAGGCCCCTTCGTGCATATAACCACCCTCCGACAGGGCGGTCACTTCGCAGTGCTGGGCCAGAACCACCGGATGGCCAAGGCGGTCGGTCAGACCGGTGCTGTACTCCATGAGACGTCGCATGACCTGCGGGTCCTGTACCCCGGTGCCGTCGTCAGTGAACATCCCGACGCCGGCGTCCACCAGTTCGCCCATAGGGGTCATCTGGTGACCGCGACGCCCGACCGTCATAGCCGCCGAAGGAACGATCTCGCAGGCCGCCGGTTCGCCAAGGGCCCGCACCTGTTCGACGACGGCCACGCAGTCGGTGGTCGGTTCCGTGTTGGGCATGGCCACCAAGGCGGTATAGCCGCCAAGCGCACCGGCCCGGGCACCGGTTTCGATGGTTTCGGCCTCCTCGTCGCCTGGTTGGCGTAGGTGGGCGTGAAGATCGACCAGGCCAGGGGCCACCACGCACCCGGCGCAATCAAGGTCCTCCTCGCCAACCAGGCCGGTGCCCACCGCGGCGATCCGACCGTCGTCGCCGATCTCGACGTCTACGACACTCTCCCCGTCCGAGTCGACGACCCGCCCGCCCCGGAGGACGATGCCCATCAGTTGGCCTCGGCTACGTCGTCGGGGTCGGGTACCGATCCTAGAAGGAGGAACAGGACGGCCATCCTCACCGAGACCCCGTTGGCCACCTGGTCGAGGATCACTGACCGCTCAGCCGCGGCCACCTCAGCGGCAATCTCTACTCCCGGATTAGTGGGTCCGGGGTGGAGGATCAGCGCGTCTTTGGGGAGGCGTTCGGCCCGGCGGGCACTGAGCCCGTAGTCGGCCGTGTACTCCCTCAGTGACGGGATCAGACCGTCGTCGTGGCGTTCCCTCTGCATGCGCAGCATGTAACAGGCGTCGAGGGAATCGATGATGTCGTCGAGGTCGTGAGACACCCGGACCGGCCAGCCTTCCAGGGACGGAGGAAGCAGTGTGGTCGGAGCGACCAGGGTCACCTCGGCCCCTAGGAGGCTGAAGGCCAGCACGCCGGACCGGGCCACCCGGGAGTGGAGTATGTCCCCCACGATGGCTATCGACATACCGTCGAGGGCACCCCGGTGCTCGCGCAGGGTGTAGGCGTCGAGCAAGGCCTGGGTGGGGTGTTCGTGGCAGCCGTCGCCGGCGTTTACCACCGCAGCATCGGTCCACTGGGCTACCCGGTGGGGGGTGCCGGCCATGCCGTGCCGGATGACCAGGACGTCGGCCCCGTAAGAGCGGATGACCTCCACCGTGTCGCGGAGGCTCTCCCCCTTGCTCAGCGAGGAAGAGCCGGCGGTGAAGGTGAGGGTGTCGGCCGAGAGCCTCCGGGCGGCCGTTTCGAACGATAGGCGGGTCCGGGTCGAGTCTTCGAAAAACACCAAAGCGACGGTGCGGCCGCGGAGCGCCGGGACCTTGGGGATAGGACGCCGACCGATCTCGGCGAACCGATCGGTCACCTCGAGGATCCGTTCCAGGTCGCCGCGGCCCATGCCCTCTATGCCGAGCAGGTGGCGTCCGACGCCGTGGTCCCAGCCCGTCGAGCCGTTCACTTCCGCATCACCCCAAGGTCGACGCCTTCCGCATTGACGTCGACCACCT
The DNA here is from genome assembly GCA_022449565.1 of Acidimicrobiales bacterium. GTDB lineage: Bacteria > Actinomycetota > Acidimicrobiia > Acidimicrobiales > MedAcidi-G1 > JAKUSA01. Next base: position 7,328 of record JAKUSA010000055.1, read on the forward strand.
CGTCGCGACGGGTCGGCAGGTTCTTGCCCACGTAGTCGGGTCGGATAGGTAGTTCTCGGTGGCCCCGGTCGACCATCACGGCCAGTTCCACGGCCCGCGGGCGACCGAAGTCACAGACGGCGTCAAGGGCGGCCCGGATGGTCCGTCCAGTAAACAGCACGTCGTCCACCAGGACGATGATCCGCCCGTCGAGTTCGTCGGGAAGGTCGGTTGTCGCTTGGGGGACCACGGGGCGGAGGCCGATGTCGTCCCGGTGGAGGGCCACGTCCAGAACCCCAAGAGGTGGCCGACGTCCCTCGATGTCCTCCATGGCTGCGACCAGGTGCTCGGCAATGGGAACGCCGCCGGTCTGGAGGCCGACGATGACCAACTGGTCGATGCCGTGGTTGCGCTCAATGATCTCATGGGCCATGCGGCGTACAGCGCGACCCATGTCGTCAGCGGTCATGACTCGTGCGTGGGCAACGAAAACGCCCCCGAAAGGGGGCGCCATCCTCCGCTCGCGTTCGGCCATGGGCCTGTCTCCTCGATCCGTACGAGCCTCACGGGACCCGCTTGACGGTCGAGACCGAACCCTACCCGCGTCGAGTCGCCTTGTGCTCCCCTTCGGCGAGAACCTCCCGGTCAATTCCGGTCGGTCCAGGCCGCTGGGGGGTCGCGGCGACCATGACGACCTCCCGGTTGTCCCGAGAAGCCAGGGTCCGGAACCCAGCGGCCCGGGCCACGGCCAGGGACCCTTCGTTGTCCGGGTGGATGCGGGCAAGTATGGCTGCGAGGTCCAGCGGCGGGCCCAGGGCCCACCCGGCAAGAAGGCCCACGGCCTGGGTGGCGACCCCGCGTCCCCGGGCGTGGGCGGCGGTCCACCAGCCGATCAGGGCCACCCGCCGGTCGTGGTCCAGGTCGGAAAGGCCTACCTCACCGACCGCTGTGCCGCCGCCGTCGACGACCACCAAGTCGAGGGCGGTGGCGGTCTCCAAACGGTGCCTCGCGCCGGCGATCCAGGCTGCGGCCTTCTCCGGTCCGGCGTCGTCAGGCACCGGCGTCCAGCGGAGCACTTCGGGATCCTTCCAGGCTGATACGAGGTGGTCGACATCGTCGACCCTCCAGGGCCGGAGCGCCACCCCGCCGCCCGCAAGGGCCGGCACCGGAAGCGGCAGGCTCCTCATGCCCCGGGGTCGGGGTGGGATGCCGCGTCGGGCCGCAGTTCCTCGGCGATCCTTGACAGGAGGCCGTTTACGAAGCGGCTGGACCGGTCGGTCGAGTAGTCACCGACCAGTTCCACTGCTTCGCTAAGTACCGCCGCGGTGGGCACCGATGGGACATGGCCCAATTCGAACACGGCGAGGCGCGCTAGGGCACGGTCCACAGCAGGCATGCGGTCGGCTTTCCATCCTTCGGCGTATCGGTCGATGAGGGCGTCGATCTGCTCGAGGTGCTCGGCCACCCCCGTGACGAGGAGGCCTACGTAGTCCCCGGGTGGCACCGGTTGAGCGGCTAGCAGTTCCCGCGGGTCGGCGTTGTGGGCCTCGGCTGAGTAGAGCAGTCCAAGGGCCATCTCCCGGGCTTCCCGTCGTGAGCCGATCCCATCGGCTGGATTCCGGGCCACCGTCGGTTCCCCCGATAGTCCCGGCCGGTGCCGATCAGACCCGGCTGAGGTATTCGCCGCTACGGGTGTCGACCTTGACCCGTTCACCGACCTCGACGAACAGCGGCACCTGGATCACGAGGCCGGTCTCGAGGGTGGCTGGCTTGCGGCCCCCCGAGACCCGGTCGCCCTGGATTCCGGGTTCCGTCTCGGCGACGGTCAGCTCGACGGCGGCCGGAAGTTCGACACCGACGATCTCGGTGCCGAACATCAGCATCAGGGCTTCGCTCTGTTCGACCACATAGTCGGCGGCGTCGCCAAGGGTGCCCGGAGGGACCGGCATTTGTTCGTACGATTCGCCGTCCATGAACACGTAGTCGGATCCGTCCCGGTAGAGGAACTGCATGGTGCGCTTGTCGATCATGGCCCGCGCGACCTTCTCACCGGCCCGAAAGGTCCGGTCGACTACTACGCCGCTGCGCACCCCCCGTAGCGTGGTGCGAACGAAGGCGTGGCCCTTGCCCGGCTTGACGTGCTGGAATTCGATGACCTGGTACAAGTCGTCGTCAAGTTCGAGGGTCATCCCGTTCTTGAGGTCGTTTGTGGTGATAATCGCCATGAAGGTTGGCTCACTCGGTGGGTCGACCGTCTGCTGGTCCTGTTGTCAGATGGTGCTGGGCGAGCGGGTGAGCCGCCGGAAACCGGATTCGGTGACGACGACGGTGTCCTCCCATCGGACCCCACCTACCCCGGCCAGGTAGACCCCGGGTTCCACGGTTATCACCTGGCCGGCCCGCAGGGTAGCAGTGGTCGTCGCCGAGACCGCCGGAGCCTCATGGATGTCAAGGCCGACGCCGTGGCCGGTGCCGTGGATAAAGCCTTCGGCCAGGTCCCCCAGGGTCTCCCGGCACGCGGCGTCAACTTCGGCAGCCGGCACGCCGTCGGCCACCGTGTCCAGGCCGGCCCGCTGGGCGGCCAATACCGCCCCGAGTAATTCAGCTTCCCGGCCGTCGCCGGTACCACCGATCCGGGTCGAACGGGTCATGTCCGACCGATAGCCGTCGACTACCGCTCCCAGGTCGCACACCACCAGGTCGCCCGGTCGAAGGGGGCGACCGCCGGGCCGAGCATGGGGTCGGGCACTATTGGAGCCAGTGGCCACGATCGTGGGGAAGGCCCGATCGGTGGCGCCCCGACGCCGCATGCCGTCGTCGATGGCTGCCGCCACGTCCCGTTCGGTGGGTTCCTCGTCAAGCATGGGCCACACGTCGGCCAGGCTGGAGTCGGCGATGGCCGCCGCGGCTTCAATGCGGGCCACCTCGCCGTGGTCCTTGACCTCCCGTAGGGCTTCGACCAGACCGTCAGTGGGCACCACCTCGGCGGCGTCCAAGGCGGCAGCGAGGCGGCGCTGGGCGGCCCAGACCACCGTCCGAGCCTCCAGGCCTATCCTGGGGACACCTCGGGCCAGCCGGGCCACCGCGGCGTCCTGGTCGGATCCGAAGATCTCCACCTCGGCCTCCACCCCAGCGTGGTGGAGTTCGTCGGGTGCTTGCTCTCCATAGCGGCCGTCGGTGACCAGCACGGCTCGGGTGTCGTCTACCCAGAGCAGACCGGCCGATCCCCCGAACCCGGTCAGGTAGCCGATGTTGGTCGTCGATGTGACGACCAGGGCATCGCAAGCCGCGGCGTCCAGGCGGGCCCGTAGTCGGTCCAAACGCCCGGCCACCTCCATCGGGGGCAGCCGGTCGGGGGTCACCGGTCGAGCAGTCGCGCGATCGCTTTGACGGCCATGCGGTACCCGTCGCCCCCAAAGCCGGCGATGCTGCCGGCAGCCACCGGGGCGACGACCGAGGTGTGGCGCCACGGCTCCCGGGCGGCCGGATTCGACAGGTGGACCTCCAGGATCGGCCCGTCGAAGCTGGCCAGCGCGACGGGAATGCCCCCCGGGTAGGGGTTAAAGGCCCGGGGGTGGAGGGGGAACGCCGC
>JAKUSA010000056.1 GCA_022449565.1 Acidimicrobiales bacterium
CACGGCGGAGGACTCGCCGGCGCCCTCCACAATGGTGGTGTCGTCCTTAGTGATCACCACCTTGCGGGCGGTACCCATCATGTCGAGGGTCACCCCGTCTAACTTGAGGCCGACCTCCTCGGAGATCACCTGGCCGCCGGTGAGGGTGGCCATGTCCTGGAGCATCGCCTTACGGCGCTCACCGAACCCGGGGGCTTTCACGGCCACCGAGTTGAAGGTGCCGCGGATCTTGTTGACCACCAGGGTGGCCAGGGCCTCGCCCTCCACGTCCTCGGCCACGATGAGCAGTGGTTGCCCAGCCTGCATGACCTTCTCCAGCAGAGGGAGCATGTCTTGGACCGAGGAGATCTTGCCCTGGTTGAACAGCATGTAGGGATTCTCGAGTACTGCCTCTTGACGCTCCGGATCGGTTACGAAGTACGGCGACTGGTAGCCCTTGTCGAACTGCATGCCCTCGACGAACTCAAGGTCCATCCCGAACGTATTGGACTCCTCCACGGTGACCACTCCGTCCTTGCCGACCTTGTCGATCGCCTCGGCGATCACCTCGCCGATAGCCGGGTCGGCAGCCGAGATGGCCGCCACGTTGGCGATCTGGTCCCTGGAGTCGTCGACCTGCACGGCCTGGTCGGCGATGGACTCGACCACCGCGGCGACTGCCTTCTCGATGCCCCGCTTGAGGCCCATCGGGTTGGCACCTGCGGCCACGTTGCGGAGGCCTTCATGGACCAGCGCCTGGGCCAGCACGGTGGCCGTGGTGGTGCCGTCTCCGGCGATGTCATTGGTCTTAGTGGCGACCTCCTTGACCAACTGAGCACCCATGTTCTCGAAACTGTCTTCAAGTTCCACCTCACGGGCGATGGAGACGCCATCGTTGGTGATGGTCGGGGCACCGAACTTCTTGTCTAGGACGACGTTGCGGCCCTTGGGGCCGAGAGTCACCTTGACCGCGTCAGCCAGTTTGTTCACGCCAGCCTCGAGGCCACGACGCGCCTCTTCGTCGAACTTCAGGATCTTGGCCATCGGGGCGCCTACTTGACGACGGCGAGTACGTCGCGGGCGTTGAGGATCAGCAGGTCCTCGCCCTCAACTGTGATCTCGGTTCCGCCGTACTTGGAGTAGACCACTGTGTCACCGACACCAACCTCCATGGGGACGAGGTCGCCGCTTTGTTCGCTGCGACGCCCCGGACCCACGGCGAGCACATCGCCGGTCTGGGGCTTCTCCTTGGCGGTGTCCGGGATGACCAGGCCACTGGCTGTGGTCTCCTCCGACTCGCCGGGACGGACCACGATGCGGTCCTCGAGAGGCTGAAGGTTCATCGACTAGTTCCTTCCGATTCCGCCTCCGGGCTTCTCCCGGAGGGCCACCCAACGGCGGACCCCGGCCGCGGGCGGCCCCGGTCAGGGTTGGCAGTCTCGCTATTGGAGTGCCAACGATACGTCCAACAGACCGATAATCCCAACGCCCTGCGTTCGGAATCTAGATACCCATCAAACCAGGAAGCCCAGACCCAGGTTGGGGTCGGCCCCGCTGTTCAACGGGCTCGGACCGTCATGGCGGAGCCGCCAGTACCCGGCGGCGGCCACCATCGCCGCGTTGTCGGTGCACATCTCCCGGGAGGGCAAAAAACCCTGTACGCCAGCCCCGTCGCACACCTCGCCGAACCGTTCCCTCAGGCGTGAATTGGCCGCCACGCCCCCACCGAGACAGGCTCCTGGGGCGCCCGTAGATTCCAGGGCCCATCGCAGTTTGGTGGCGAGTACCTCTACTGCTGCCTCCTGGAACGAGGCCGCCACGTCGGCAGTGAGTGCATCGGGATCGGACCGGACGTGGTTGACGACCGCCGTCTTCAAACCGCTGAACGAGAAGGCGAATCGGCGGTCGTCGGCCATCGTCGATGGGTTCTCCTGGACCAGGGGCCTCGGATACCGGTAGGCCGTCCGGTCCCCCAGAGCGGCCAGTTCGTCAATAGCCGGACCGCCCGGATAGCCCAGTCCCAAGTAGCGCGACACCTTGTCGAAAGCCTCCCCGGCCGCGTCGTCCAACGTGGAGCCCAGCAGTCGATACCGACCGTGGTCCTCCATGACGACGAGCAAGGTGTGCCCCCCCGATACCAACAGGACGACCAGGGGCATCTCCAGCTCGGGGTCCTCCAGTAGAGCGGCGTAGAGGTGGGCCTCCAGGTGGTTGACGGCCACGAATGGGATGTCCCACACCAGCGCCAAGGCCTTCGCCGCGCTGACCCCGACCAGCAGTGAACCGATCAAGCCGGGACCAGCCGTGGCCGCCACCCCGTCCAGGTCGGATCCTTCCGCTCCGGCGGCCACCATGGACTCGGCCACCACCGGGACGATCAACTCAACATGGGCGCGGCTGGCGACCTCGGGGACCACGCCGCCGAATCGTGCGTGGCGGTCGACCTGGCTGGAGACAACTGAGGAACGCACCTCCCGGCCTGCGGCAACCACCGCTGCGGCCGTCTCGTCACAGGAGGTCTCGATGCCCAGGATCACCTCAGCCACTGCCTGAACCTCCCCCGGACGGCGTCCCGGTGTCAGACGCTGCTTTCACGCGAGCCATGAAGGCCGGGCCGGTGAGATCGTCGACCTGCATGAACAGGGCATCCTCGCCGGTATCGCTGTAGTAGCCGCTCTGTGCCCCGGCCGGGATGAAGCCGAACCGACGGTAGAGCTCACGGGCCCGTAGGTTCGACACCCGGACCTCAAGGGTCATGGTGACCAACCGTCGTTCCACGGCGGCCCGACACAGGTCGGCCATCAGGCGGGTCCCGATCCCGGAACCCTGGACGTCGGGGTGGACGGCCAGCGTTGTCACGTGGCCCTGGTCGGCCACCATCATCAAACCGGCATGGCCCACCACCCGGCCGTCTACCTCGGCCACCCGATTGACCCTGGTTTCCGGCGAGGCCAACTGCTGCCGCAGGAAAGATGGCGACCACGGCCTTGGGTACACCTCCTCGTCTATGGCCAACACAGCACCCAGGTCGGCGACCACCATGTCCCGGACCGAGGGGTCGCACAACGCCGGGGTCACGACCCGCCCTGACGCGTCGACCAGTTGATATCCACGTCCGGCTTACGGAGGTAGACCGGCTCGAGATCCCACGGTCGTACGAACTCCTCGCGCATCGCCCGGGCATGGGCCAACTGCACCAGAGCCCGAGCGCTGGGATGGGCCAGACCCTGCTCAGCCAGCTCCATCCGACCGATCGCCTGGAAGGCTCCGGCGTAGCGGAGTGCCCCGTCGCCGACCAAGAGCATGGGCTCGTCCAGGGCCTGGAGTTCGGCCACTAGCTCGGCCGAGGTGCACACGTTGGCATCCCGGACCCGCTGTATGCCGCCCGGTACCTGTCGGAACAGGGCGGTGAACAGCTCACCCCGGCGGGCGTCTAGCGCGGTGACGACGAGACGCCCAGTCCACCGGGCCGGGAAGGCCAGCAGATCCAGGCTGGACACTCCGATCATTGGAAGACCAAGGGCGTAGGCGACGGCCAGGGCGGTGGCGATCCCGACCCTCAATCCGGTGAATAGGCCCGGCCCCACATCGACGGCCACTGCTCCCAGGTCGCCCAGTTCTATGCCAGCCTGTCGGCGTACGAATTCAATCTGGGGGGCCAGGTTCTCGGCGTGGAGACCGCCCCGTCCGGAATGGGCCGAGGCCAGGACGCCTTCGTGGCCGCCGACTGCGCACCCCACCTGGCTGCTGGCGCTTTCAATACCAAGGATCAGCACGACTACTCCCCCGTGGCCCTGGAGGCCACCGCCAGTACGGCCGGTTCCCGATCGGCCCACTCGGTGCCCACCGTTCGGAACTCCACCTGCCGGTCGTCGGGGCGGTCGCCCAGCAGCAGCCGAACTTCTAGGAACCCTCCAGGGAGGGCGCCGGCGATGGCGTCGCCCCATTCGACGACCGTCACCGAGGCGTCGTCGACCAGTTCGTGGAGCCCTAGGTCGGCCACCTCGTCTATGTGCACCAGGCGGTACACGTCGAGGTGGTGCACGGTAAGGGCGCCCGGGTAGCGGTTGGCCAGGGTAAAGGTCGGGGAGGTGATCGGAACCTCCACGCCGAGGGCCGCCCCCAGGCCCTGGGTGAACGCCGTCTTGCCAGCACCCAGATCGCCGCAAAGCACGATCAAGTCGCCGGGCCGGATCAAGTCGGCCAGGGCGGCGGCCAGCCGGCGGGTCCCGTCAACCGACGTGGTCGACACTGCAGCGAGGGGTCGGGACTCCACCACCGGTTCAGCCGCCCATTAGGCGCTTAGCTCGCACCAGGTCGGAGCGCATACAAGCCAGCACGTCGCCGCCGCCCCGCAGGGCGGCCGCCGGGTGGAAGGTGGGCACCAGGTGGCGGCCGGAGAACTCGTAGGACTGGCCGCGTAACCGGGTGATGCCGACGTCAGTATCTAACAGAAGCTTGGAGGCGAAATTCCCCAGGGTCACCACCACTTTCGGGTCGACAGACTCCAGTTGGTTCTCGAGGAACGGCCGGCAGGCCGCGATCTCGTCGGGTTTGGGATCCCTATTCTCGGGAGGACGGCACTTCACAACGTTGGTGATGTAGCAAGCCGAACGGTCCAAACCCAGTTCCTGACTGAGCAGGCGGTCCAGAAGCTGCCCGGAACGACCCACGAAGGGCAGGCCCTGACGGTCCTCCTCCGCGCCCGGACCCTCCCCGACGAACATCAGGTCGGCATTGGGGGCGCCGCTGCCGAACACCACCTGGGTACGGCTACCGGACAGGGCGCAGCGGGTACAGCCCGAGGCCTCCTCGGCCAGCGCGTCGAGGGCGGTCAACATCACCGAAGACTACCGATCGGGATCGCGGTCCCTTCTAAAGGAGGACCGGTCAGCAGGCTTTTCGGATGGCCTGCTCTGCAGCCACGGTGGCCAACACACGGACTGTGTCCACTGCGTCGGGGCCACCATCGGCGGTCCCAGTGGATACCGCTACCACGGCATCTCCGTCGAAGCGGGTGTGGGCCGGGAACAACGCCCGGGCTATCCCGTCGTGACCTGACTGGGCGACCAACAGACAGTCGGCCTTGGATAGCCGGGCGTTGGTAACCAGCACACCCAGAGTGGTGTTATCTCGCCTTTCGAACTGCAAAATTCCGGTGTCCGGCCAGGAATCGAATTCTCCGTTGGCTACTGCGGTCGCCGCCGAGCCGTCATCGGGATCCCCAGTGGAGTTCACCGCGAATAGCGCCGCTACAACCAAGCCTTCGCGCTCAGTTACCTCGAGACCTAGGCCACCTGGCCGAGCGCGGTCCAGCCCCCGCCATGTCCCGACGGTGGCCCCAGTGCCGGCACCTACCCGCCCAACCGGTATCTCTCCGTCGCTGTCCTGGCCACAGGCCTGGATGGCAGCCCGGCCCTCTTCGGGCCCAGGGCGTACTGATCCGTCACCCCGGGCCAGGTCGTAAAGGGCCATAGCCACAACAATCGGCACCGGTCCAAACTCGGTGTCCCAGCCGACTCCGGAATCAGCTAGGTGTTCGACTACCCCGTCGGCGGCCGCCAGACCGAATGCCGATCCGCCCGTCAGAAGGACGGCGTCGATCCGGTCGACGGTGCGTTCTGGAGCCAGTAAATCGAACTCGCGCGTCGCCGGGGCACCACCCCTGATTTCACCCGACGCCACGGACCCTTCGGGAAAGCACAGCACGGTGCAGCCGGTTGCGGCCTCAACATCGGTCCAATGTCCGACCCTGACACCCTCAATCGGGAATCCCACGGATGACGACCGTACCCGTCCCGCCCTGGTTGTCGCCGCCCGATCAGCCACCGAGGCGTAGCCGTACCTGCGAGCAGCCCAGCCCGCCAACCCGGAAGTGCTTGGTCCTCGAACGGCGTCCGGTGGTCAGGGCCACCGAAGCTGGTGGGACTCCGAGAGCAGCGGCCAGGGCCCGCCGGGCCGCTTCGGTGGCTCGACCGTCGACCGGGGCCTCGGCCACCCTGATCCGTACCAGGTCGCCGTCGACCTCCACGCCCGGTCGTCCAGACCGGGAGGTAACCCGAACCTCGACAACGCAGTCCGGCCCGATGGGCACGTAGGCCAGCCTAGGCCCGGGACTCCGACCGGGCGGCCAGGCTCTCGATGCGGAGGTCGTAGTCGTCGACCACCACCGACCAGTCGAATTGGCGCATCGCCCCGGCCAACCCCTCCACCCGTGATCGCCAACCCTCTAGGTCGCCCAGCACGTCCCTGAGTCGTGCGGTTAGCCCGCCGTCCGGGTACAGGGCTGCGCCGTGGAACTGCTCGGGAACCAGCTCCGGGTAGGAGAGGCGGTCGGGCAGCACCGGCACCGCGCCTGCGGCCATGGCCTCCACTACCGCGATGCCGAAGAACTCATGAAGCGCGGCGCTGACCACCACGTCGGCCCGACCGAGCAGCGCCGTGTAGTCCCCGCGTGGCAGGTAGCCGACCTGTACCACCCGGTCGCCGAGCCGGTGGCAGGCCTCGGTGAACTCCCGGGGATCGACCCGGGTGTTCTCGCCCGCCACGGCCACCTGAAAGTCGACGCCCTCGTCGGCCAATTTTACAAGGGACCGGAAGACGGCCTCCGGATTCTTATCGTGGTCCCAGCGGTGGTTCCACAGCACCAGCGGCGGTCCCCCGTCGCCCACCGTTCCCCCGGCCGGCACGTCGGACAACTCGACGCCCACCGGAACCACGTGGGAGGCGGCCCGCACCACTTCCAGCCGATGGGCGTGGGATTGGTCGGGGGCCCGGTCGAGCAGCGAGGGAAGCGCCCGAAAAAGAGCATCGAGCTGGTGGGCTGAGTTACACCACACCTGGTCGGCCACCGCCATACCCGTCCAATTGGCTATCTGAAGGCCCTCGTCGGGGCGTTGGCCCGGCCCCACTGGGTAGGCCAGTTGGTTCTCGTGAAGGTAGAGCACCACCGGAGGGTCACCGAGGAAGCGCCGGGTGAACCCCAACCAAGCCGCCAGGTCGACCATCCCCGAGACTAGGACCACCTCTGGTAGGCCGTGTTCGGCGACCACCCGCTCGGCGGCTTCAGCCAGGGTGAGTGACCCGCCGCGCATCCGCCACCGCCAGAACGCTCCCGGGTGGGCGACCACTGCCAGCCGGTGACGGCTATGGCGGACCAACCCGTCGGCCCAGGCCGCGTGGGAGCCACCGTGATAGGGCTCGACCAGCAGGACCCGGCGACCGTAGGACATCAGCCATCAGTACCGGCGTGGTACCCGGGCCCCCAGCGAGGTAAGGACTTCGTAGCCGATGGTGCCGAGCAGTTCCCCCACTTCCCCGGCCCGTAGGCACTCGTCCCCCTGGGCGCCGAGGAGAACGACCTCGTCGCCGACAGCCACCGCTTCGTCTACCTCCACGATCAGCGAATCCATGGTAACCAGGCCCCGGATGGGCCGGCGTCGGCCACCGATGAGTACCTCCCCACCCTCCCACCAGCCCCGGAAGATCCCGTCGGCGTAGCCGATGGGCACGATGGCTAGGTGGGTCACTGCCGGGGTGGTCCAACGATGGCTGTACCCGACACCTTCCCCCGGGCCGACGACCTGTAGGTGACTGACCTCGCTGCGCAACAACACGGCGGGCTGCAACCCGAGTTCCCTACAGCGGGACCGCAGCAGCGGCGACGGCTCCACCCCGTAGATACCCACCCCTACCCGGACCATCGACCGGTGACTGTCCGGCCGGTTAAGCACCCCCGCCGTGTTGGCCTGGTGGGTGAGGGGGGGATCGAAGCCGGCGTCAGCCAACTCGGCCAGCACGGCATCGAACCTCTCGACCTGTAGCCCGGTGATCGGCTCGTCGGTCCGGTCGGCCAGAGCGAAGTGGGTAAACACCCCCTCCAGGGCAAGGCCGGCGCCGACCACCCGACCGGCCAAATCAACCGCTCCGTGGGGCGCCACGCCCACCCGATGCATGCCGGTATCGACCTTCAGGTGGACCGGGGACCCTGGGGCGGCGGTCGCCGCGAACGCCTCCACCCCGTCAGCCGTGTACACCGTGGGACGTACCCCGCCGAGGCCCGCCACCTCGGCCATCTCGGCCGGTCGGGGCTCGGAGAGCAGCAGGATCGGGGCCTCGACCCCCTCGCGTCGGAGTTCGGCCGCCTCCTCCACCAGGGCGACGGCCAGCCAGGTAGCACCGGCCCGGAGCGCCGTTCGGGCCACCGGAACGGCGCCGTGGCCGTACCCGTCGGCCTTGACCACCGCGCACAACTCGGCGTCACCGACCAGGTCGGCGAAACGGACAACGTTGGCCGCGATGGCCTCCAGGTCGATGACAGCCCAGGTGGGGCGCATTAGGCCCCTGCCCCCAACGGCCCATCAACGCCCAAAGCGACCAGGGTCTCCACCAGTCGAGGCGCCAGATCGCCGGCCACCACCCCGGTGGGGGCCAGGCTGTCCAGCAGTCGCCCATGGACGTGAGCCCCGGCCGCCGCGGCGCATAGGGGGTCGGCCCCCCGGGCCAGGAAGGCGCCGACGATCCCGGCCAGGACGTCGCCGCTCCCCGCGGTAGCCAGGCGCTGGTCTCCGGTGTTGACCACCAGGGTCCGACCGTCGGGAGCGGCCACAACGGTCGTCGGGCCCTTGAGGAGCATCACCGCGCCGGTGGCCGAGGCACCGGACCTGGCCGCCTGCAGCCTGTCGGGTGCCGGACGCCCACCGGTGAGCGATTCGAACTCCCCGTCGTGGGGGGTGAGCACCACGGGAAAGACCCGGTCGCGGCACGGCATACCGTTCCCGAGAGCCTTAAGGCCGTCACCGTCGACGACCATCGGGACGCTGGTATCGGCGACGATCCGACGAACCCCGGCGGCCACCTCACCGGAGGGGCCTAGTCCCGGCCCAACGACCATCGACGCGAATCGGGCGACTTCCCCCGGTTCTACGGTGAAGTTCCTATCCAGGGGCCAGCCGACCGCCTCAGGGGGCCCGTCGTGCGCCCTACCACCGGGCACCGAGAGCCGCACGTAGCCGGCTCCGGCCCGCTGGGCCGCCGTGGCGGCGAGGCCGGCCGCACCCTCCATGCCAGATGATCCGGCAACCACCCAACAGGCCGACTGCCACTTGTGGGCATCTACGGGACGGGACGGGACCATCTGGGAGATGTCGTCATCGGTGACCAGCCAGGCTGTGGCTGAGGAGACGTCCAGACCGATGTCGACCACCTCGACCCGACCAGCCAACCGGCGGCCCTCCCCCAGCAGGAGGCCCGGTTTGAGGGCGGCGAATGTAACGGTGCGTTCCGCTGGCAAAGGCCGACCGATCGCGCAGCCGGTCAGGGGGTCCACACCGGAGGGAAGGTCTACGGCCAGGACCGGTGATTCGGTGGCCGGCGCCGTCCACGGTCGGCGCAGCCCTGTGCCGTAGGCGGCGTCGATAACCAGGTCAGCATCCGGGAGTCGGTCCCCGGCCTCCGAGGCGTCGACCACGGTGGTCCGAGCACCCCGCAGGGCCAGACGGCGCGCCGCCACCCGCCCGTCCGCCCCGTTGGCTCCAGGTCCGGCCAGGACGACCACCCGGCGTCCGAAGCACCCATCCATCTCATCGATGGCTGCCCGGGCCACCGCAGCGCCGGCCCGGGCAATGAGGGTGGTGGCCGGTTCGGGAGACGCCGCGTCGATGTCCGCCATCTCGTCCGGAGTGACCACCGGGATCATCGGCCGGAGCCCACTCCCGACGGCCAAGGCCGGCTCACAGAGCCACCACGGTTGCTTGGGCGACCCGACCGGTGTGGCTGAGGGTGAGTACCCACCGGCCCACCCCAGCCTCGGTGGCCGTCAGGGCTGCAGAACCGTGGAGGCACAGGGTGGGCCTACCCGATGGTTCCCGGACCACCTCGATGTCGTAGAGGGCCATGGCCCCCAGGCCGAGGCCCAGGGCTTTCAGTGTGGCCTCCTTCGCCGCGAAGCGAGCCGCGAAGCGGACTGCCGGGTCGCTGGCCTGCTCCGCATAGGCCCGCTCGTCAGGACGGAACAGTCGCTCCCGTAGGCCGGGGGTACGGTCCAGGGACCGGCGGAACCGGTCCACGTCCACCAGGTCGGTGCCGATGCCAATCACTGGCGTCGACCGGTCGCCGACCGGAGCCGGTCGGCGATCACCCCGACCGGTTCGACCAGCAGGTCGGTGACGGATTGCTCCGCCAGCAAGTCATTACGCAGCGAGGGCTCGGTCTCACATACCGCGTCCCTGATTGCGTCGTAACGGTTGTGGTACCCGCGCAGTACACGGCGCAGCACGTCGGAACCGAGCCGGTCGCGAACCTCGATGTGGAGAAGCGTCAGACCGACAGTCTCCCCGTCCTTCACGTCGGGCACCAGCAAGATCGTCCGGTCGTCGCGGGCCCCCCGGGTAACTAGCACCTGGCGGTCCACCGCCACCCGATGCTTGGTGCCTCGCAACGCAGGTTCGCGCTCAGCGCGAGACGTGATGCCTGTCGAGATGCCCCCACGGTCCACGATCGCCACTGTGGGAGAGCCACGATCCATCCCGTCCAACCGGTAGCGGGTAAATCCCAGGACCTCGACTACCGCCGGGTCCAGGTCCCCCAGCAGGCGGAGTGTCTCGTAACTTAAGCCGTCGCGGGGAGCCCCTGACTCCACTACCCGACGAACCAACGGCGCCTCGAGCAGGGTCTCGTCACTGCGGGAGATCCCCACTGTCACCGTCTTGGCCTGATGCTTGATGGCGTCGATCGGCCGGGTGAGCTCGTCGATGGCCACAGTTAGCGCCGCGGCTAGATCATCGAGAA
>JAKUSA010000057.1 GCA_022449565.1 Acidimicrobiales bacterium
AGCAGCACGACGTCGACGCCCTGATCGCGTAGGAACCTGGCGCCAGCCGGCCCGGAGTCCATGCGGATGGCCGACAGGTCGAACTGGTTGCCGGCATAGGCCAGATGCTGATCGGCCACGCGGCCGATCACGCCGCGCTCGGCCAACTCGTCGAGTCGGTCCACCGGGAACACGGTGTTCATGTCGTAGGCGAATCCCGACCCGTCGAAGTTGGGACTCCAGTGGCCGGTCACGTAGTCGCGTCGGCTGTCGTCGAGGACGCGGTAACCCGTGTCCATGACAGCGAAGTCGTCCTGGTCGGGATGATGCAGCGACGCGGTCGTCACGATCGCGACCGTCGCATCAGCGAGCGGTGGTGGTGTGGTGAACGCCGTCGTCTCGAAGCTCTCGCCGGGGAGCGCTTCGGTCAGCGCCTTGATGTCGGAGTCAGCCATGAGAGTGAAACTATCGCTAGCGGAACGCCTCCCGGCGAGGCCATGACCACTCCAATCGAGCAGATCACCGTTAGCGGCACGCGGCGCCTTGTCTGAGCTGCCCGAGGCGAGCAGCCCTGCTGTCCCAGGGCAGTTGTGAGAGCAGTCTCCCGATGTCCCACCTGCCTGGAACAATGGGAAGGGCGAACGGGTTCGTGGGCGTTCAAGTCCCCCCTCCGACACCACAAAAGCCCCTATTTGGTAGGGGTATTGGCGCGTCTGGTGCCATGCCCGGGCGATTCCTGTTAGGTACGTCGCGAATGGTCCGTCAGACATCACCCAATAGCGATCAGGGCGACCGCGAGGCTTGATCCGCCGAGCCCTAATGCCTGCCACCACCACATTCTTTGGCCGCGTATCGCAACACCAAGGAGCACGGCCACTGCTGCGTACTGCGAGCCCGCGACGCTTACCACGGCGAGGCTGCCCCCTCTGAGGGCAAGAACGAACAGGACAATTGCTGCGATAGCAAATATGCCAGCCCCGAAAGAGGTGATGAAGGCGCTTCGCTCACTCGGAAAGATCCGGGGTCCGGTAGCCCGAGCAACCGAGATCGCAACAAGAAACGCCACGACGCGTTGGAGCAAGAGCGGTGAACCGCCGGCATCGTCCCCGATGTAACTGAGCAGGATCAACAAGATGCCAAAAACGGTCCCGGCCAAGCCCGCTATGAAGAGGCCGGCCGGCCCGTTATCAGGATTTCCACGCTCGTAGGACGACAACGCAATGGCGATAATGCCCAACGTGAGCCCGATTGAGGTGACCGTCGACGGTGAGGCTCCCGAAACGAGAATGTCCCACAACACCGGGACCCCAGACATCACGACCGCTGCAACTGGCGCAGCGGAACGCAATGACCCGCGGGAGTACGCGACAAACAGCAACAAAATACCAACACCGTTGGCCACCCCGGCGAGAGCCCCGTGTACTAGGTCGGAGGTTGTGGGGTTGCCAGACCAGAACACGGCGGCGGGCGCCATTACCACAACACCGGCGAGTAGCACCGTCGAAGTGACCTCGTTGGCGCGCTCTCTCTTAGTGACACCGGACGCGAAGAAGTCACTCAATCCAATTGAAAATGTCGAGAGCACCGCGTAGATCACCGACACAAGAGAGCAGTATGCATTGTGTTCCGCCCTGTTGTGCCTGACGGAGGGGGTTCAATAGGGGAGTTGAATGGCCGGCACGTGACGAGCAATAGCAGGCCGTGGACCTGTACCTCAGTGGCTGCTATCAAGCCCCTCCGACACCACTGACTGCGTGTGTCCGGCGCATGTTGTAGACCTTCGAGAATGGCTGTTGGCGGCGTGTCCAGGGTTCGAAGGGCCGAACAAGCGGACTATGTGGCTGCGACAGAAGTTCTCTTACGTTCGCGCCATGCGTCGGTGCCGGCGATTCCACCTCTTGTGCATCTTGATGAGGCGGCAAAGAAACACTTTGTAGAAACCGTCATGCCGTCTGCTGAGGTATCGGTGGTCGAAACCGACGGTGCTGTTTCGGGAGTGCTGGTTCTGAACGGGAATTGGATCGAGCACTTGTATATCGACCCAGGCTGGACCAACCACGGGTTTGGCACCGCACTTATTGAACAGGCGAAAGTCGAATGCCCGGAGGTCCTTGAACTCTGGACGTTCGAAAGCAACCGAGGGGCACAACGCTTCTATGAACGGCATGGCTTTCGGACGGTTGGAGGGACTGACGGCGACAACGAAGAGGGAGAGCCAGACATCCACTATCGGTGGGTCAAGTGAGCGTCAGGCGTTGTGATTCGGTGACGATTGGGGGCGTTCAAGTCCCCCTCCGACACGACATCACTGCAGGTCACAGTGTTATCCGAGCCCGAAATACGACCTTCTGGTGCCACGCCACCAGGTAGGTATGCGTTCGTAGGTGTAGAAGGCACCCACGAGCGGGGTACAGGGGTCACTTCGTCGGTCGTCAGTAGTTGCCCAGGATGCGCTCGGGAGCAACGAAGACTGCTACTCGGCCTTCGTCAGCCATGACCCGGTCGTATTCGTCGAAGTCGTCGTGGGTGCCACTTGCTGCTTGGAACACTTCGCGCAGCAAGAGCCGCAGGGCCTCGGCGTCGATGCCGTCAGGCAGGTCGTCGGGTCCGATGAGGTCGGCTGGACCGGTTACCGACCGCCACGTCCAGTCGCGACGGATTGCGATGGTTACCTGGGAGCCGCGACGGACATGGCCCAACCGGGCAGCGCCACCGGCTGAGACAAGGGCCACGCAAGGCGCACCGGTGATGGGGTGGTCGATCACCCCGCAGTTGGCGACGCTGGACAGGACGCGTCCATCGGCTTGGGTTGTGCTGACTGTGGCGAGACCATTCTCCTTAGCCAGGTAGGCCCTGACTTCTTCGATGTCCATAACCCGACGGTAGCCCTCGACGGCCCACGCTGCCCTGAACTGGTTTGGCCGAACCGGTTCCTAGACGCGGCACAACCCCCGAAGGGGGTTGAACCCGGAGTCTTCCCTCTTGCCGGTTCGTTTCCGAACCGGCCTTCACCCAGGCATGAAGGCGCCGACGGTTTCCACATGGGACGTTCCGGGGAACAGGTCGACCACCGTCATGCGGTCGAGTCGTAGTCCGGCGGCAGCCAGCAGGCCTGCGTCCCGGGCGAAGGAGCCCGGGTCGCAGCCGACCAGCACGAACACCCGGGGTTCCGTACGCACGAGGACGTCGACCCCGGCCCTCCCGAGGCCCTCGCGGGCAGGATCGGCGACCACCACCGCAGCAGGCCGGGCCCGCCACCGTTCGACCGCCGTTTCGACGATCTCCACGTTGCCGCCGGTCAGGTTGATCCGGGCGTCGGCGAGCGAGTCCCGGCTTCGCTCGATGGCGACCACGGCCCGATTCAGTCCGATTGTGCCCGCGAAGATCCCGACGCCGGCGTAGGCGTCGACCATCGGTCCGTCGGCGCCCAAGTCGTCGACCATCCCGCCGACCACCTCGACGAGGGCATCAACCCCTGCGGGGCGGCTCTGGAAGAACGAGCGGGCCGAGACACGCCACCGACGGCTCGCCGCTTCCTCGTGGATCCAGGCCCGCCGACCTGCGGCCAGCTCGTCGACGCCGACGACCCTCACGTCGCTGGGGACCGACACATCGGAGGGGTCCCCCTCGACGAGCACTAGGCGTTCGCCCGTGCGATTGCCGACCCGGATGGTGACCTCGGAGGCGTCGCCGAACCGCCCGTCCACCAGGAGCTGCTCGGCCAGCTCGTCGACGGCTTGGCAGCTCTCGGGGATCACGACGTCGTTGGAGCCGCTCATTCGGTAGCCCGCACGTCCGTCGACCACAGCGGCCCGCACCGTGGTCCGACCGTGGTCGTCGTCTAGAGAACGAAGCGTGGCGTCGGGTGCCTCGACGCCGGCACGCTGCAACTGTTCCGCCAGTATCCCGGCCTTCAGGGCCAACTGGTGTCCGGGGTCGACGTGCAGCAGGTCGCAGCCACCGCATCCCTCCAGGCGGTGGGCACACGGCACGGCCACCCGCATCGGAGAGGCCTCGAGCACCTCGATCACTCGACCGCGGGACCAACGCTTCTGGACCTGGAGGATCTCGGCTGTGACCGCTTCGCCGGGCAGGGCACCTTCTACGAACACCACCCGACCGTCCGCGGCCCGGGCGATGCCGGCACCGTCGCGCGCCATCGCCGTCACCACGAGTTCCACGGTGGAACGGTAATCGCCCGATGCTGATGGCTCTCTACGCCTGATCGACGGACATCCGCCAGACGGTGATCGTCGAACCGATCGCCGCAGCGGCGGCCACCAGAAGCGGAACCCGGTAGGTACCCGTCGCCTCGAACAGGAGGCCGGCGCCGAAGGGCCCGACCAGACCCGCGGTACCCCAGGCGGTGAAGACGCGACCGTAGGCCGGCGGGTAGCCGTCCTCGCCGAAGTTCCGGGCGACGGCGAGTGGGTACACGGCGATCACCGCGCCGTAGGCGAAGGCGATCCCGGCGAGGGCGACCACCATGACAACACCATTTGGCGCCATGGCGGCCAGGGCGAGTACCCCGGCCGATCCGACCGGGAGTCGCCGTAGCAGGCGGTCGGTCTCCGTCCGGTCGGCAATCAGCGCGATCCAGACGCCTCCCGACGCGCTGGCCAGTCCGGCCAATGCGACAGCGGCGGCGGCGGGACCTCCGGCCTCGTCGACGATGGCTGCCCCATGCCCGAGCGCCATCAGACCGGCGAATACGGCAAGCCCGTAGGCCGCCCAGAGTCGGGCGACTAGGCGGATGTCCGGCCTCGTGAGGGGTGCCGCCGGTCCCCGAGTCATAGCACGGTCGGTGCCGACTAGGAGAGAAGTGGCAATTCCGGTGGCTGCGATGGCGAGGGCGAGCGACCGGAGGGCGCCCGGAGCATCGTTCTCGGCGATCTGGCCGTCGAGGAGCACGGCAGCGGATGCGCCGCCCAGAGCGTAGGCCGCGGTGACGAGGCCGAGGGCGAGTCCACGACGGCCCGGGTTTGCCTCGGCGGCCCGTTGGAGCGAGAAGGCATAGCCGAGGCCGTTGAAGGCTCCGAACACGACCCCATAGCCGACGACCAGGCTCGTCAGTGAGGTAGCGGTTGAAGCGATTAGCAGTCCGAGCGCAGCCCCACCGGCGGCGACCAGGGCGACCAGGGGACCGGGCACCCGCCGGAACAGCGGATGGCCGACGAGTACCACGACGGTCAGGCTGGCCAGGGCCACGGAGTAGGCAGAACTCGCCCCGCCGCGTCCAACACCGAGCGCGGACTCGAACGGCTCGATGAACAGGCTGTAGGCGTGCATGGTCCCGAGAGCGCCGCTCAGGAGTACACAGCCCACGAGCGTGCGGGTAGGCGGTCGCATGGCCGGCGACCCTACGCCGTGTCCATCGTTGGCCGGGCTTGAGGATCTGGGCGGCGCCAGGGGCGAAGGTGGCCTCGCTGCGGTCGTCGCGGCGTATGGGGGTCGGACCGGCCACCATCACGCCCACATGGCTAGCCTCAGGCCAGGCGGGTCCGGTTCACGTCGAGGTGGAGGACATCTGGCCGGCCGTAGTGGCCGGTGGGGTCGAAGTTCTGGCGCTGGCGCCGGACCTCATCGATATCCAGGTCGGCGTAGACAATGGTCTCCTCGTTCCGGACCGGTTCGACGATCCATCGGCCGTCCGGTCCGGCAACGCAGGTCCCACCGTTGTGGTATTGCACACCGTCGGGGAGCTGGTCCTTCAGCGGAAAGTCGGCGGGGAGGTCATCCGAGCAGTAGAGGGCCCCGACGCTGATCACGAACAGGCGCCCCTCTTTGGCTATGAAGCGGGTGATGTCCTTGGTGAGGCCCACGGAGCCAGGCCAGGCGGCTACGTGTACCTCTGATCCGGTGCCGTACATGGCGGTCCGAGCCAGCGGCATCCAGTTCTCCCAGCAGTTCAGGCCGGTGAGCGTGGCGTCCTGGTGACGATGGGCCACAAGCCCGGCTCCGTCCCCGTCGGCCCACACAAGACGTTCGGTGTAGGTGGGCTTGAGCTTGCGGTGCACGCCCACGATCCCGTCGCCTGGGTCGATGGCCACCAGCGAGCAGTAGACGGATCCGCCCGAGGCGGCACGTTCCACGACGCCCACGTAGGCGAAGGCGCCAGAGTCCCGAACGGCATCGACGACCTGGCCGAACTCGGCTCCGTGGACCTCCACGGCCTGGTCGACGTAGCGGGCGAACGTCTCCTGCTGGTCCGGGTCCTCCCACGCCGACGCGTTGGTCAGGTCCAGCCACACCGGGTAGCCGGGGACGAACACCTCGGGGAAGGCCACAAGTTCGGCGCCGCCGCCGGCCGCCTCGGCGAGGCGTTCGAGCACCACGCCGATGGTGGCGGCCCGGTCGAGGAATACGGGGGAAGCCTGGACGGCAGCGACTCTCATATGCCCAGTCTGTGGTCGGCGACCACCCCAACGCCACGACGGGCGCCTGATCTGTCGAACCGTGTGTCTACCTGGTCGGGACGAACTCCCGGTCTGGGGCATCGAAGGCCATGACGCCATCGTCGATGGCTGCGCGGCGGATCAACTTCACGTCCCGGGCGTAGTCCTGGGTGTTGAGCCACGGGGTCCGGTCGCCCTGCCGGGGGAGCAGGTGCATGGACCGCTTCATGTAGCCGGCCGGGAAGTCGTCGATCCACGGGCGTTCCGGCATGTCTGTGTCGGAGGGGCGTAGCCGCGGCACGCAGCGGGTGGCCCCCGCCCTGTCCATGTGCTTAAGGAGACGACAGACGTATTCCGACGTGAGATCCGCCTTCAGGGTCCACGAGGCGTTGACGTATCCGAAGGACGACACGAGGTTGGGCACGTCGGAGTAGGCGAGGCCCCGGTACGTCCAGGTTCGGGCGAAGTCGACGGGCTCGCCGTCCACGACGAAGTCCATCTCCCCGAGGGTGACCAGGTTCAGGCCGGTGGCCGTCACGATGACGTCGGCTTCCAACTCTTCTCCAGACGCCAGGAGGATTCCATCTTCGGTGAACGTGTCTATGTGGTCGGTGACCACAGAGGCCCTTCCCGACCTGATGGCGACGAACAGGTCGCCGTCCGGGATGAGGCAGAGGCGTTGGTCCCACGGGTTGTAGGTAGGGGTGAAGTGGGTGTCCACGTCGTAGTCGGGTCCCAGACCGGCGCGCACGCCCCCGATCAGCAGGTTCTTGATCTTCTCGGGTTGGGTCCGGGTCTTGCGATACACGAGGCCCTGGCGAAGGACGTTCTTCTTCCGCGTGATGGCGTAGGCCACCCTGGCCGGCAGGAGACGGCGGAGGCGGTTGGCGAAGGCGTCCCGGGACGGACGTGACACCACGTAGGTGGGGGAGCGCTGGAGCATCGTGATGTGCGCCACATCGGCGGCCAATGCCGGGACGAGGGTCATGGCCGTAGCGCCCGATCCGATCACCACCACCCGCTTACCGCGGAAGTCGAGGTCCTCGGGCCATTCCTGAGGGTGGACAATCCTTCCCCCGAAGCGCTCCAGACCCTTGAACTCGGGCGTGTAGCCCTCGCGGTAGCTGTAGTACCCGGAGCACATGTACAGGAACCCGCAGGTCATGGAGACCGCCTGCTCACCTCCGGTGGCAGGGTCTCTGTGGGTGGCTGTGACCGTCCAACGGGCGTCGTTGCTCGACCACTCGGCCCTCGAGACTCGGTGGTCGAAGCGGATGTGGCGGGCCAGGTCGTGTTCGGCGACCGTCTCGCGCAGGTAGTCGAGGATGGTCGGTCCATCGGCGATCGCCTTCTCCTGCTTCCAAGGCTTGAAGCGGAAGCCCAGGGTGTGCATGTCCGAGTCGGAGCGGACGCCCGGGTAGCGAAACAGGTCCCAGGTGCCGCCGATGTCCCGCCGTCCCTCGAGGATGGCGAAGGTCGTACCCGGGCAGCGTTCCTGAAGGTGGACTGCGCCGCCTATACCGGAGATCCCGGCGCCGACGATCAGGACGTCGACGTGTTCCGGAGATGAGCCAGCCATGGGCCGGACCCTAGGAAGGGCCTGGAGTGAGGGCCAATCCCGCCCTGCATGTCGCTTCAGCGACGGTGCCTGCTCCAGCGGGCCACCGATGTGGCCGTCACGCAGAACGGGCTGTGGCTGAACTGGGCCAGGTACGTGGACGAGGTGGCCCTGGAACGCGGCCTTCTGCGCTGCGAGGAGATCGCCCTCTCCGGCGGCGGGGACGTTAGGACACCCCTGTCCCCGTAGCATCCGTCCGATGACCGCTCCGGCCACAACGCTGCCCCCCGAGCTGCGCCTCACCCACCTTCGACAGTTGGAGGCCGAGGCTGTCCACATCATGCGCGAGGTCGTCGCCCAGTTCGAACGACCGGTGATGCTGTACTCGATCGGCAAGGACTCGTCCGTCCTCCTGCACCTGGCGCGCAAGGCCTTCTTCCCCGGGAGGCTTCCGTTCCCGCTGCTCCACGTGGACACCACCTGGAAGTTCCGGGAGATGATCGAGTTCCGGGACCGCACCGCCGCCGAGTTAGACATCGACCTGATCGTGCACTCCAACCCGGAGGGGGTGGCGGCCGGCATCAACCCCTTCGACCACGGTTCGAAGAACTACACGGACATCATGAAGACCCAGGCACTAAAGCAGGCACTGGAGGCCGGGCACTTCGACGCAGCGTTCGGAGGGGCCCGCCGGGATGAGGAGAAGTCTCGGGCCAAGGAGCGGATCTTCAGCTTCCGGGATCGCTTGCACCGATGGGACCCTAAGAACCAGCGACCGGAACTCTGGGACATCTACAACGGACGGGTCGACCGGGGGGAGAGCATCCGGGTCTTCCCGATCAGCAACTGGACCGAGCTCGACGTGTGGCAGTACATCCACCTGGAGGAGATACCGATCGTTCCGCTCTACCGCGCGGCGGTCAGGCCCGTCGTGGAGCGCGACGGCACCCTGGTCATGGTCGACGACGACCGGTTCCGCCTTTCCGAGGACGAAGCGCCCGAGATGCGCTCGGTTCGCTTCCGGACCCTCGGGTGCTATCCGCTTTCGGGAGCCGTGGAGTCCACGGCCACCACGCTTCCGGAGATCATCCAGGAGATGCTGCTCGCCACCCGCTCCGAGCGGGAGGGCCGGGTCATCGACCACGACCAGTCCGGTTCCATGGAGGAGAAGAAGAGGGAGGGGTACTTCTAGATGTCCCACGCCTCGAATCTCATCGCCACCGACATCGAGACCTACCTGGCCGAACACGAACGCAAGGACCTGCTGCGCTTCCTGACCTGTGGCAGCGTCGACGACGGCAAGTCCACCCTCATAGGCCGACTCCTCCATGATTCGAAGATGATCTACGAGGACCACATGGCCGGCCTGGAGGCCGACTCCGCGACCTTTGGCTCAGCCGGGGACCAGGTCGACCTAGCGCTCCTCATGGACGGCCTGAAGGCCGAGCGGGAGCAGGGAATCACGATCGACGTGGCCTACCGGTACTTCTCCACGGCCCGGAGGAAGTTCATCATCGCCGACACCCCCGGACACGAGCAGTACACGCGCAACATGGTCACCGGTGCCTCCACATGCCAGCTGGCCGTCATCCTGATCGACGCCCGCCTGGGTGTCCTGGCCCAGACCCGACGCCACAGCTACATCGCCAGCTTGCTGGGCATCCGCAACGTCGTGGTGGCCGTCAACAAGATGGACCTCGTCGGATGGTCGGAGGCGCGCTTCGACGAGATCTGCGGCGACTACCGGGAGTTCGCCAAGGGCCTGGAATTGGTCGATCCGTACTTCCTCCCGATGTCGGCACTGCAGGGCGACAACGTGGTCGAGCCGGGTGACAACCTCGCCTGGTTCGATGGACCACCCCTGATGGAACACCTGGAGACGGTCGATGTGGAGGTGGGCGTCGACCTGGAGCGCCTGCGCCTGCCGATCCAGATGGTGGTCCGACCCGACCTCGACTTCCGGGGCTTCGCCGGCACGGTGGCCTCCGGCGTGCTCAGGCCCGGCGACGGCGTGGTGGCCCTGCCCTCCGGCATGCGGTCGACGGTGGCGCGCATTGTCACATTCGACGGCGATCTCGAGGTCGCCGGTCCGGGGCGGGCCGTCACCGTCACCCTGGTCGACGAGATCGACGTCAGCAGGGGTGACCTGCTGGTCGGCGTGGATCAGGTGCCTACCCGTGCCCACGACGTGGACGCCATGCTCGTGTGGATGGCCGCCGAGGAACTGGAACCCGGGCGGCAGTACCTGCTGCAGTCGGCCGGTGGCATCAGCAACGCCTCGATCACCTCCATCCGGCACCGGGTTGACGTCGACACCCTGGAGGAACGGCAGGCGGTGTCGCTGGGCCTGAACGACATCGCCCGGTGTGCCGTCAGCTGCGACCGGGAGATGCTCTTCGACTCCTATGGCGAGAACCGCAGGACCGGGTCGTTCATCCTGGTGGACCGTATGTCCAATGCCACGGTGGGCGCCGGGATGGTCATCGGTGCGTCGTCAGCCTGGGATCGACAGCCCGACGCCGTCCTCCACCGACAGGCCTCTTCGATCTCCGGAGCAGAGCGGTCGGCCCGGTTCGGCCAGCAGCCCTGCACCGTGCTGCTCACCGGGCTGACGGCAGCCGGCAAGTCGACCATCGCCACGGCCCTGGAACGACGCCTCTTCGACCGAGGTGTTACGACCATCCGGCTGGATGGAGAGAACGTGCGCCTCGGCATAAGTCGTGATCTCGGCTTCAGCTCCCAGGAGCGCTCGGAGAACCTCCGCCGCGTCGCCGAG
>JAKUSA010000058.1 GCA_022449565.1 Acidimicrobiales bacterium
ACGCCGGACCTGGAGCAGGCCCAGGAGTTCGCCGACGCGGTGCACGCAAAGTTCCCCGGCAAGATGCTGGCCTACAACTGCTCACCGTCGTTCAACTGGAAGGCGGCCCTGGACGACGAGACCATCGCCAAGTTCCAGAGGGAACTCGGGAAGATGGGCTACAAGTTCCAGTTCATCACCCTGGCCGGCTGGCACGCCCTGAACGCCTCGGCGTTCGACCTGGCCCGCGGCTACACGGAGTCGGACATGACGGCCTACGTGGCTCTGCAGCAGGCCGAGTTCGGCATGGAGGACGACGGCTACACGGCCACCCGACACCAGCGCGAGGTCGGCGCCGGCTACTTCGACGACATCGCCACGGTCATCTCCGGCGGTACGGCCTCGACGCTGGCCCTGGAGGGCTCCACCGAGGAGGAGCAATTCTAGGAGTCGCCTGAGCCGCGGTTCAACTCAGCGACCCCTGGCGCCGATCGGGGGTCGCTCGGCGCCCGGGGTGGTTCGATGCACTCGCCCCCCATGTCCATGCCGTACCGTCCCCACGTGCTCAAGGCTCCCCGACCCACCCGTCTCCTCCTGGAAGTGGTAGCCATCGTCCTGGTGGTGGTCACGTCGGGAGTCGGTGTGGCGACCGCCCTGGCCGGTGCCGTCCTGGGCCCCGACGAGGTGATCCTGCCGATCCTGGATGAGCTTCCGGACGGGACGATCGTCAGCTCGACGTGTGGTAACCCGATCGTCTACGACGACGGAAGGCCGTTCGGCCCCGTCGACGTGGTGCTCGACCCGGGGCACGGCGGACCGGAGTCCGGATCGGTCGGTGCCAACGGCCTGACCGAGCGGGACCTCAACCTCATGGTGGCCTTCCACACCCAACTCGCCCTCGAGGACCTCGGCTACACGGTGGCGCTGACCCGCCGCCGTGACACACACATGCCGATCCGCCAGCGGGCCGCCATTGCCAACGCCCTGACTCCCCTGGCGTTTGTCTCGATCCACCACAACGGCGGGGCGACGCGACGGTCCGACACACCGGGCACCGAGACCTTCCACCAAGTCGACGACCCTGAGTCGACCCGCCTGGCCGGCATCCTGTTCGAGGAGATCCAGTCGGCCTTCTCGCCGTACTGGGTCCCGTGGGTGCGCACGGTCCACCAGGGCGTCTCCACCCGCCTCCGGGAACCCCGTGCCGAGACCTACGGAATTCTCCGGATGACGCCCGACCTGACGTCCGTGATCACAGAAGGTCTGTACCTCTCCAACCCGCCGGAGGCCCAACTCCTGGCCCTGCCGCAGATCCAGGAGTTGGAGGGTCGGGTGATCGCCGCGGGCATCCACCGCTTCCTGACAACGCAGGATCCGGGATCGGGCTTCAAGCCCGAGTTCTTCGACCCGCACACGACCGGAACGGGAACCGCACGGGGATGCGTGGACTCCGAGATCACCCCACCGGCTGGTATCTCCACGGGGTTCACGGCCAAGGAGCACGAGGACCTGGTGGCAACGGCCCGACAACTCGGGAAGTCCACCGACTGGTTGCTGCGCTTCGGTGTCCACACTCTGGAGTTCCTGAGCGAGTTGCCGGGCGCCGCTGCGATCACCCCGCTCGCCGCCGCTGACAGGCCCGACGCCTACGGACCGGTCGCCGAGACCGTGGCCTGGAACCAGGCCGAACAGGCTGTCCTGGTCCGGATGGCCGACGCCTACGGGATCACCCGGACCCAGGTCCAGAAGCTTGGGGCCGTCCTGATGGTGTTCCTGGCAGGCCTGGAGGACCAGCCGGTGACCCAGAACGACCCGGCCGCTACCCAGGACGACGCAACAGCGGTCCCCGACGACGCCGACTAATCCCAGTCCCGCCTCCGCTCGGCCTTCCGGGCTCCCCTCCGGCGCTTGGCCTCCAGGCGGCGCTCGACCGCACCCCTACGGGGACGGGTGGGACGCCGGGACCGCTGCTCCACGAGCGCCTCCCGAATCCGTCGCTCAAGCTCTTCGAGGGCCCGCTCACGGTTGCGGACCTGAGAGCGGTGCCGGTCGACCACCACGCGCAACCTCGGCCCGAGCCGGGCCACCAGACGACCGCGGATGTCATCGTCGATGCCGCCTGCGATCCGTAGGTCGAGTTCGGCCTCGACCCGGGTGTGGGCGCGATTGGCGTGCTGTCCTCCCGGACCACCAGATGGACCGAACCGCCACGTGACCTCGGCCGCCGGCACCCTGCAGCCGGGACCGGCGTACAGGTCGCGGTCGTCTGCCCGTGGCATGCGTCGAGGCTAGGTGTTGTAGATAGCCGGGCCGTCGACACTGCAACTCGACCCACACCGGGCGGACCGGCACACCCCGCAGGACAACCCGGCCAATTTTGTGCCCGTACCGGCTCCTGTTGTACTGACCGCCGTGACCAGACCTGCCATGGGCCGTGACGCGCAGGCACAGACCACGGGCCGGCGGGAACTCAGCTTCGCCGTGATCGGTGCCGGCATGTCGGGAATCCTGTCGACGATAAAGCTCCGGGAGCACGGCTACAGCAACGTCACCATCTACGAGAAGGCCGACGGCCTCGGTGGCACATGGCGGGAGAACACCTACCCGGGCGTGGCGTGCGACGTGCCATCGGCGCTCTACAGCTACTCCTTCGCCCCCAACGCCGAGTGGACCCACCGGTTCTCGTCGGGAGCGGAGATCCTCACGTACCTCGAAGGGGTCGCTGCGTCCAATGCCGTTCCGGGGTCCGTCCGCTTCGGCGAAGAGGTGGTCCGCTGCGACTTCGTGGATGGCCGGTGGCACCTCGAGACCTCGCTGGGCGCCCACGACGTCGTAGACGTGGTGATAGCCGCCACCGGGGTGCTCCACCACCCCTACATCCCCGACATCGACGGTCTCGACTCCTTCGCCGGCCGGACCGTCCACACCGCCCGCTGGGACGAGACGGTTCCCATCGACGGGCAGCGGGTAGGCATCGTCGGTACCGGCTCGTCGGCCATTCAGATGGTGGCAGCCGTCGCCGACCGCGTAGCGCTGCTGCACGTCTTCCAACGGACGGCCCAGTGGGTGATGCCCCAGGAGAACCCTGCCTACACCGACGGGGAGCGCCAGGCCTTCAGGGACGACCCGACGGTGATGCACGCACTCCACGAGGACATCTCCGAGATGTTCGCCAACGGCTTCTCCAATGCCGTCGTGGACGCCGAGTCCGAGGGGATGCGCATGATCGAGGCCGCCTGCCTGGCCAACCTCGAGGACAGCGTGACCAATGCGGAGCTCCGCGAGCGGCTTCGCCCCGACTACCGGGCGGCATGCAAGCGGCTCGTCGTCTCCCCCGACTTCTACAGGGCAATCCAGCATCCGAATGCCGAGTTGGTCACCGACGCCATCGAGTGCGTCGAACCGGAGGGGGTTCGCACGGCCAACGGTCGAGTCCACGCCCTGGACGTGCTAGTCCTGGCCACCGGGTTCCGGGTCGACCGGTTCATGCGCCCCATGGAGGTGGTGGGCCCCACGGGCGCACGGCTGTCCGAGATCTGGGCGGACCGCCCGACGGCCTACAAGTCGATCTCGATTCCAGGCATCCCCAACTTCTTCATGCTCAACGGACCCAACGGTCCCATCGGCAACTTCTCGCTCATCGAGGTGGCCGAGCTCCAGTTCGCCTTCATCCTGAAGCTGCTGGAACGGCTCCGCTCAGGCGGGTGCGCCCGGATCAGCGCCACTGCCGAGGCCACCGAGGCGTTCGAGGCCACACGTGTGGAGGCGGCGAAGGGAACGGTCTGGGCGACAGGTTGCAGGAGCTGGTACCTGGACGACCGTGGGGTGCCAGCGGCATGGCCGTGGACGTTCCAGAGGTTCCGTGAGGTCATGGCCGAGCCGGACATCGGCGACTTCGATCTGAAAGGCTGAGCAGCCCGGCCCACCTGACCCCGGAAGGCCTCAGTGGACTTCAACCACTTCCTCTCCAGCTACATGCCCGATCCGGCGTACGGCGGTCAGCGCCTGTTCGCGGACATGGTCGAGCAGGCGACGACCGCCGAGCGCCTCGGCTACCGCGGGGTGACCATCCCCGAACACCACCTCATCAACCTGCTGCTCACGCCGTCACCACTCCAGATGGCGGTCAAGCTGTCATGTGAGACCGACCGCATGGAGCTGGTCACCTCGGTGGCCGCCCTGCCACTGCGTGACATGAGGGTGTTCGCCGGCGAGGTGATCCAGGCCGACATCCTCACCGACGGGCGACTCATCCTGGGCGTCGGACGGGGTGCCTTCGCCTACGAGATGGCACGCATGGGCTCGTCGATCGAGGAGTCCCGGGCGAAGTTCGACGAGAGCCTCGACGTGCTCATAGCCCTGATGACCACCGAGGAGGTCTCCTGGAACGGCGATTTCTACCAGTTCGAGCCCCTCACCGTCATGCCGCGTCCCATGACGCAGCCCATGCCGAAGCTCATGGTGGCGGTCATGAATCCTCCCGGGATCGCCGCCTACACCAGGCGTGGCTTCAACATCCAGACCACGCCGCTGGCCGGCCGGCCTGACCTGTTCCGTGCCCAGATCGCCGCCCACAAGGAGGCGAAGGCGGAGATGGGCGAGGCCGGTCGCCCTCTTCGGATCATGATGTCACGGATCATCTACTGCGCCAGAGACGTCGCCGACGCCCGCCACAAGGTGGAGATGGCCTACGAGTACTACAGCCGCTTCGACAACCTGTTCACCGGCCCAGGCATCGTGCGAAACGGGGTCATCCAGCCCCTCCCCCGCCAGCAGACGATCGAAGAACTCGAGGAGAACCTCATCATCTGCCCGCCCGACGAGATGGTGGAGCGCCTGGGCGAGTACCGGGACACCGGTATCGACGAGGTGATCCTGAGCTCCAACCTGGGCCAGCCCCAGGGCGAGCATCTCGAAGCCATGGAACGCTTCGCCACCGAGGTCAAGCCCCACCTCGAACAACGCGCCGCAGCGGCCTGACCGGACACCGGACCGTCCGACCCGAACCCGACCCCGCGGAGAGAACCCGGCCATGACCGCCATAGACGTCTCTTACACCGTCTCCGGCGAGGGTCCGCCCCTCTACATGGTCCACGGGATCGGATCCCGTCGGGTCACGTGGGACGGGCTGCTTCCCGGCCTCGAGGAGCACTTCACCTGCGTCCGCTACGACCTTCGCGGACACGGCAAGAGCCCCGTCCCTGACGTGCCATATTCGCTGGACGACCTGGTGGACGACCTCGAGGCACTGCGGGTCCGGCTGGCCCACGACCGCATTCACGTGATCGGCCATTCGCTGGGCGGGCAGATCGGCCCCGCCTACGCCAGGGCACATCCGGAACACACCGCCAGCGTGGTGCTGCTCAGCACGGCGGCAGGCCGCACCGCCGACGACAGCGCCAGGGTCAATGGCGTCGTGGCCAGAATGCGGGTCGATGGGGTCGAACCGGTGCTCGGCACCCTGCTTGACCGCTGGTACACCGACGACTTCATAGAGGCGCGGCCCGACGCCATCCGCAACCGGATCGAGCAGGTGCTCGGCACGCCCGAGGATGTGTTCCTGAGCGTCTTCGACGTGTACGCCGGGGCCGAGATGGCTCCATGGCTGCACGAGATCTCATGCCCGTGCCTCGTGATGACAGGAGAGTTCGACGGAGGCTGTAATCCCAGGCTGAACCGCTTCATCGCGGGCGAGCTACCCGACGCCGAGTTGGTGATCCTCGACGACCTGAAGCACTCGATCCTGGTCGAGGCGCCCGACCGGGTCCTCGGACCGGTCAGGGACTTCCTGATCCGCCACCGCGACGCCTGACTCCTGACCCGCCGGTTGGAGGCCAGCCAGCCCGCTGACTCAGATCCTGCGCGCCACCACCCTGAGACCGCCCAACTTTCCTCCCGAGAAGAGGCGAACCATCGTGTCGTAGAAGGCGCACATGGTCTCGAACACCTCTTCGCCGTGAACCCGCAGATGTCGGTCCCTGTGCTCGAGGTACGAGTTCAGGCGATCACGGGTGAAAACGGCCCAATCGTCTGACATGTCCTCGAACAGGATCGGCTTGAAGCCAGCATCGATGAGATCCTGGCGGTACTGATCCCGGCTCGGCAGATAGTTGACGAAGAGGTCTGTCGCGAGCTCCTCCCTTTCGAGGTCATCGAAGGGCCTGCGTTCACAGAGGTCCTCGGCGTAGACGAAGCCTCCGTCCTCGAGCAACGATCGGCACCGCTCGAGGAGGACGTCCCGCTGGGGGATGTGGTACAGCGCCAGCCAACTGACGATGGCCTGGAACTGCGCACCATCCCAGTGATGGGTCAGGAAGTCACCACACAGGTGCTTCACCCTGTCGTCGAGGCCGCACCGCTCCGTGAGAGTCGATGCCATGAGATGGTGGTCTTCCTGAAGCTCCAGCGCGGTCACCTCGGCTCCCGTTACCGACGCCAGGTACCTGGCCGGCCCCCCGAGCCCTGAACCGATCTCCAGAACCGAACTCCCCTCGTCGATGTTCGTCGCCCTGATCGCTTCATCCACTGCTTCGGTGCCGTGGTAGTGCAGTTGATCGAAGGCGGTCAACTCGTCGACAAGCAGCGGCCCGGTTTCGTCCTTCCCGAGTTCACGAAGCTCGTTCACCACCCTGTCGACGTGGTGGTACAACTTCATGCTCTTTATGTCGGCGCTGAGATCGTTCATTTCGAGGCCCCACCCGCTGACGATGGCTTACGGTCCTGAGGGTGCCCCCGGCAGGATTTGAACCTGCGACCGGTGGATTAGAAGGCCACTGCTCTATCCGGGCTGAGCTACGGGGGCTTGTACGGGGCGAGGCTACCTCTGGCCCCGGAACCGACCCGGTCTGACCCCGTCGAGGTCGAAGCCATCGAAGGCGTCCGAGGGCCCGCCACCGAAGGCCAGGTCGGCCAGCAGACGGCCGGCCCCGGGCGACGTCTGGATGCCGGAACCACCCTGCCCCACGCACCAGACGAACGTCGGGTGGTCGGGCTCGGGGCCGATGACCATCGACTCGTCCGGGGCGAACGTCCGGAGGCCGGTCCAAGCCGAGTTCACCGACCTGATACCCAGCGTGGTGGCCTCGTTCAGCCGTTCGATCGCCATCGCCACGTCGAGTTCCTCGGGCCTGGCGTCACATGGCTCGGACGGGTTCTCCTCGGCCAGCGAGCAGAACATCTGCGGTCCGTCGTCCTTTATGTACCAGCCTTCGTCGACGCCTTCGGTGAACGCCCAGCCCGTCGTGTCCAGGCCCGGGCCGTTCACCATAAATGCGGTCCGGCGGCGCGGCTGGAGTCCAACGGGTTCCACGCCGGCTCCGAAGGCCACCACGTCACCCCAGGCGCCGGCGGCGTTCACCACCAGGTCCGCCCCGACCTCGCCATCGGTGGTATCGAGGCACCAGCCGTCGCCACTCGGGCGGGCGGCATCCACTCGGGTGGACGTGGCTATCCGCCCGCCGGCCCGCCGGAAGCCGCGCACGAAGGCCTGGTGGAGTGCCCCCACGTCGATGTCCGCGCTGTCTGGCTCGACGATGGCCCGGTGCAGGCGTTCCCTACGGAGGGGTGGGAACAGCCGCATCGCCTCGTCCAGGTCGACCTCAAGGGTGGGGGTGGTTGCTGATGTTCCCTCCTCGAGCATCCGATCCACCTGATCCGACTGCTCCAGCGTCGCCACGTGCAGTACGGGACGGTGGGCCAGCAACGGCGCGTCCACGAGGTCGTCGGGCGGCTCCCGCAGGAACGGCACGCTCGCCGAGCAGAGGGCTCGCGCACTCGGCGTCCCGAGGTTCTCCAGCAGGAGGGCGGCCGAACGCCCGGTGGTGTGCTGCGCCAGGGTGGCCTCCATCTCGAGGAGCACCACGTCGGCACCGGGATGGACCTCGAGGAGGTGGTAGGCGGCGCTGACGCCCGCGATACCCCCGCCGATGACCACGATCCTCGTCGACATTTGGGAATGGTCACACATCGACGCGGCTCCCGACGACCTCAGCCACACCCATCCAGAGCCCGAATCGGGGCCTCGCCGGAGGGGCCGGGCCGTATCATGGCGACCTACTTGGTGGCCGTAGCTCAGTTCGGTTAGAGCACCTGGTTGTGGTCCAGGAAGTCGGGGGTTCAAATCCCCTCGGTCACCCCACGCGGTCCGGTCCGCCGGTCGTCCGCTCTGGCGGGCGCCGATAGGATCGGCCGCTGCCAGCGCCTCTAGCTCAATTGGTAGAGCATCGGACTCTTAATCCGCAGGTTCCGGGTTCGAGTCCCGGGGGGCGTACAACAGTTCCTATAACTCTGAACCCCGGTTGCTAAGGCCCAAATTCTTCCACACCGCCAATCCTGAACCGGTTCGCCAGATGGCAAGATTTCCCGATGGGCCACGACGCACTCGCCTACCGGATGTACGGCGACCTTGCTGCCTGGTGGCCGCTCATCTCCCCACCCGAGCGATACGCCGAGGAGGCGGCCTTCACCACCCGAGTGATCCAATCGGCAGCAATCCCGGTAGGTGAGGTACTCGAGTTGGGTAGCGGCGGCGGCCACAGCGCCTCTCACCTCAAGGCCAACTTCGACATGACCCTGGTCGACCTGTCCGAGGACATGCTTGAGATGTCAAAGCGGCTCAACCCGGAGTGCCGACATGAACAGGGCGACATGCGAACGGTGCGGCTCGGCCGCTCCTTCGACGCCGTCTTCGTCCACGACGCCATCGAGTACATGGTCACCGAGTCCGACCTGGCGTCGGCCATGGCTACCGCGTTCGTCCACTGCCGACCGGGCGGTATCACCATTATGGAACCGGACCACACTGCCGAGACCTTCGAGGAGAGCAGAGGGCAGGACGGGAGCGACAGCGACGACGGACGGAGGGTCCGTTACCACGAGTGGACCCGGGATCCCGACCCGTCCGACACCTGGATAGAAACCGACTACTCCTTCGAGTTTCGCCATGCTGACGGATCGGTGGACATGGTGAACGAGACCCACCGGACCGGCCTGTTCCCTAACGCCGTCTGGGAACGACTCCTCAGCGAAGCCGGCTTTGAAACGGCCATGGTCACTGAGGAGACCTCGGAGAACCGGCCACCGAGGGTGTTCTTCGTCGGTCACCGCCAGCCAGCAGGGTGACCCCCGCACCCCGCTCGTAGGTGTGGACCCCTCTGGGAAGGGCCTTGGGAATATAAAAAATCTTACGAATCCCGGGGGGCGTACAACAAAACCCAAGAATCAGGTTCCTAGCCCTTTCGGCCCAAGCGCTCTTGGTACGTTGCCGGCCGTGCAGACACGACGCCTCGGCCGAACGGGACACGATTCGAGCGTTGCAATCCTGGGCGGCGCGGCCTTCATCACCGACACGCCGGACGAGGCTGAGGGGCTGTTCCTCGAGGCTCTGGAGGCCGGCGTGAACCACCTGGACATCGCTCCTGGCTACGGGATGGCGGAGCGGGCCGTCGGCCCACACCTACCAGCGATCCGACACCGTCTTTTTCTGGCTTGTAAGACGGCCGAGACCGAGCGTGACTGGGCCCTACGTCGTCTCGACCGCAGCCTTGAGCGCCTCCAGGTGGACCATCTAGACCTCTACCAGGCCCATGGGGTCACATCGCTGGAGGTCCTGGACCAACGCGACGAGGCCTTCCAAGTCATCCTGGATGCCCGTGACCGGGGGCTGACCCGGTACGTAGGCGTCACCGGACACGACCTTGGAGCCCCGAGCGCCCACCTAGAAGCGGTCCGTCGCTACGACCTGGATACCGTCATGTTCCCCGTGTACCCGACGGTCTGGTCCGACCCCACCTACCGGGCCGACGTGGAAACACTCCTCGCGGAATGTGCCGTACGGGATGTCGGCGTGATGGCCATCAAGGCCGTCGCTTGGCGCCCCTGGGGTAACCGGACCCCGGATGCGCTGAGTTGGTACGAACCCCACAGGACAGCCGTCGACATAGAACGCGGCGTCCGGTTCGCCCTGTCAACGCCCGGAGTGCACGCCTTTTGTACCCCCAGCGACCCGGACACGGCCAGACAGGCCATTTCAGCCGCCACCCGGTACGAACCATTGAGCGATACCGAGCGTCAAAGGGCCGTCGAGGATGCCGAAAGTGAGGGAATTTTTCCCCTTTCCGAGAAGGCCGTCTCTCCCTGGCGTTGACCCCGCTGGGAAACCACGGGCACGTTCGGCGCTAGGTCTCGCGCACCGGGGGGCGTACAACAAAAAGCGCAACCTTGGTTCCCAGCCCTATAGCCTTGTCGTTGTTCCGACGAAGTTTCTCGTCGGTGGGTTCACAGGCGGGCACTGGTTCATCACCTCACCTTGAACCACTTCTAGAACATCACCCCGTAACTCGCGCGAGGGCGCGACGAACCCACAACATGCCCGCCGGAGCGCGGGCCAGGAGCACAATGCCCCCCACCTTCGCCCAACTGGGCGTCCCACAGCCCATCTGCACGGCCCTTGAACGCCGAGGAATCACCAAATCCTTCGAGATCCAGGCAGCCACCATCACCGACGGCCTGGCCGGTCGCGACATCTGCGGTCGGGCCCCCACCGGGTCAGGCAAGACCATCGCCTTCGGCATCCCAATCGTCACCGATCTCGGCCAGGCAAAACCCAAGCAACCGCGAGCCCTCATCCTCGCCCCCACCCGTGAACTAGCCGACCAAATCCACACTGAACTCCGTACCTTCGGCGGTTCGACCCGGATAGGGGTCATCTACGGCGG
>JAKUSA010000059.1 GCA_022449565.1 Acidimicrobiales bacterium
TCTGGTGTGGCTCCCGGTTCCTGATCGTCCATGGTCGCTCCCACGGTAACGGGCGATCCCCCGCGCCGACTCGGGCGACCACGCGGTCCGTCGAGCACCGGGCGGGATTTGAACCCGCGGCTTTACGGCTTTGCAGGCCGTTCCCTTGGTCCGCTCGGGCACCGGTGCCTGCTCCCACGGTGGTGGAAGCGTCCGTCATGGTACCGGTATGGCTGGTACCCGGGCCGGGCACCGGGCCGACGGCTCTCAGCCGGTGTCGGTCCGCTCCTCGGCCAGTTTTACGGTGCAGGTCCCCTGAGCGACGGCCACCAGTCGGTCGTCGTTTTCCACCCGGACGGTCACTACGGCCGACCGCTTGGTCATCGAGACGATCTCTGCCGTGGCCCGACACGCGCCCCCCGACACGGGCCGCAGGTAGTTGACCTTGAACTCGGTGGTCGCGGCCCACGATCCTGGTGGCATCACCGGGTAGAGGACCACCCCCAGGCAGTGGTCGCACAGAGCGGCCAGGCAGCCGCCATGCATGTTCCCGATAAAGGTCACGTGATCGTCGACCACCTCGAACTCGGCGACCAGGCGGCCAGCGGTGAACTCCACCACCCGCACGCCCAGGTAGCCGTCGATGCCCGACTGGGAGGTGTACCCCTCCAGATGCTCGATGAAACTCGGGTTCAGCACCTCCAGTTTCGGCTCAGCCATCTCCGGTCCCTCCCTCGGTAGTCGGCGTCCGGCTGTCGGGCGGCCAGGGTTCGACCCCGTCCTCAAGAGGCACGTCGAGACTCGACAGCAGTTGGGCGACCATGTTCCAGTTGCCTATCGCCACGACCAACTCAACCAGTTCACCCGGACCAAGGTGCCCGGCACACTCGGTCCATGTGGCTTCTGAGATCCGACCGTCCGCCAGTGTCTCGTCGGTGGCCGTGAGGACCGCCCGCTCTAGGGGGCCGAACCTTTCCGACGACGGCCCATCCCGTACCGCGAGCAGGTCCGCCTCCTCGACGCCTAGACCCCGGGCAACTGACCAGTGCTGGGTCCACTCGTACACCGAGGCGCGGGTCCAGGCGATCCGCATGATGACCAGTTCCCGCAGCCGGGCGTCCAGTGACCCCTTCCACAGGAGCCGGTGGAGCATCCCGTTGACGGCGGCCGCGGCTCCAGGGTTGTTCAACAGGATCCGGAAGATGCTCAACCCGGCCAGGTAGTCGGGGATCCCCTCGTCAGCAGCCAACTCCTCCGCCCGGGCCGCGTCAAGAAGCGGGACCCGCCGTCCCGCCGGGCCGTCGGCCTCACTGGCCATCTACCACTCCTCTTCGCTGCTGCCCCCGGTGGTGCGTACGCTACGCACCCCACGGGGGGTGCACATGACCGGACGGCCCGAGACTGCACGAGCACTGGTGCTCACCGCACCCCGCCAGATCGGGTTCCTTGATCTTGAGGTTCCCCGACCCGAAACCAACTGCGCCCTGCTCCGGGTCGAGGCCTGTGGCCTGTGCGGCACCGATCATGAGATGTACACCGGACACCTGCCGGCCGCTGTGCCCCTGGTCCCCGGCCACGAGACGGTCGGGGTGATCGAGGAGGTCGGCCAAGCGGCCGCCGCCCGCTGGCAGGTTGGCGTCGGGGACCGGGTGGCCATCGAGTGCTTTCAGTCGTGTCGCCGGTGCCAGCCGTGCCGCACCGGCGTCTACCGGCGTTGTGAGGAGAACGGGCTGGGGACCGCCTACGGGCTCTCACCCCTCGATACGCCCCCGTCTTTGTCCGGTGGCTGGGCCGAGTACCACTGGTTGGGCCCCGACACGATGCTCGTGCCGGTACCGGAGGAGCTGGAACCGATCGACGCCACCCTCTTCAACCCGGTAGGTGCCGGGATCCGCTGGGGCGCCGAACTGCCGGCCACCGGTCCGGGGGAGGTTGTCGCCGTACTCGGGCCGGGCATACGCGGGTTGGCCTCGGCGGCCGCCGCCCGGGAGGCTGGCGCAGCCTTCGTGATGATGACCGGCAAGGGTGCCGGCGACCACCCTCGTCTCGAGACGGCCGCAGACTTCGGCGTGGACCTGGTGGTCGACGTCGACGACCAGGACCCGGTGCAGGCCCTGCGCAGTGCCACCGGTATCCGGGGAGCCGACGTGGTGGTCGACGTGACGGCCAATGCCCCGTCGGCTCTCGGCCAGGCCGTCGACCTCGCCGCGGTGGGCGGCCGGATCGTGCTGGCCGGTACCCGGAACAGCGCCGAAACCCCGGGGTTCCGACCCGATGTGGTCATCTATAAGGAGCTGCAGTTGATTGGCGCCCTGGGCGTTGACACCGCCGCCTACCGGCAGGCCCTCGACCTGGTGGCCCGCGACCAATACCCGTTCCGCTCGGTGGCCCGCCGGGTTGCCCCACTCGACGAGGCGGACGACCTACTGTCCACTATGGCCGGCGAGTCCGACGGAGCACCACCGGTGCACGCTGTCCTCGTCCCCTGGGCGGGCCGGTAACCCCGATGCGAACGGCTATCCAACTCGCGGCCGAGACTGGCCCGTGGACCGAACTGGTCGACTATGTCACCGAGGCGGAACGGCTCGGAGTGGACTGCTGCTGGGTGGCCGAGGCTTGGGGCGGCGATGCGGCCTCCCCGATCGCCGCCCTGTCCCAGCACACCGATCGCATGATCTTCGGCTCCGGTATTTTCCAGGTCGGGGCCCGGTCGGCGGCCAACACGGCGATGGTCGCTCTGACCCTGCAGCGGGTCACCGGTGATCGGTTCATGCTGGGCCTAGGCGCCTCAGGTCCCCAGGTGATCGAGGGCCTCCATGGGGTGCCCTTCGCTCGGCCCTTGACCCGGATGCGGGAGACCATCGAGGTGATCCGTATGGCCGAGGCCGGGGAACGGCTGTCCTACGACGGGGAAGAGATCACCCTCCCCCGGCCGGGCGGCGAGGGAAAGGCCATCAGACTGGCACTACGGCCCGACGGCGACCCGCTCCGAATCTACCTGGCCTCCCTTTCGCCCCGGATGCTCGAACTCACCGGCGAGGTGGCCGACGGTTGGCTGGGTACCAGCTTCGTGCCCGAGGGCGCCCAACCGTCCTTTGACGCCCTAGCCGTCGGCGCGGCCCGGGCCGGGCGCACCCTCGAGGACCTGGACCTCTGTCAGGGGGCCGAGGTGGCATTCGCCGACGACCCCGGGGACCTGGCCGGGATGGTGGCGGCCCGCAAGCCGGGCCTGGCGTTCAGCCTTGGGGGGATGGGATCGGCCGAGACGAACTTCTACAACGACGCCTACGCCCGGCAGGGCTACGCCGAGGTGGCCGCCGAATCGCAGGCCTTATGGGTTGACGGCCGGCGCGATGAGGCGGCGTCGGTGATCCCCGATGAGATGGTGCTGGCCACCAGCCTCATCGGCACCGAGGAGATGGTCGGCGCCCGACTGCGGGCCTGGCAGGCCGTCGGCATCGATCAAGTGCGGCTCTACCCGGCCGGGTCGACCCTGGAGAAAAGGTTGTCCACCCTCGGACGGGCCCTCGATCTGGTGGCCGATCTAGAGTCGGGGCCATGAGCGACAGCGAGTACATCCCGAGCACCTGGGACATGGCCGCCGACCACGTCGAACGGTACCTAGCCAGCGACGGCGACGACGGCTACGAGTTCCACGGCGCTGAGTGCGTGGTCCTGACCACCCGAGGCCGCCGCACCGGTGCTATACGCCGCAGCCCACTTATTCGGGTACGCGACGGCGACCGGTACCTGGCGGTGGCCTCCATGGGCGGCGCTCCCAGCCACCCGTCGTGGTACCTGAATCTGGTCGCCGAACCGAACGTCACCATCCAGGACCGGGGCGAGGTCCACGAAATGGTGGCCCGGACGGCCGACCCCGACGAGAAGGCTGAACTCTGGCCACGAGCCGTCGCACAGTGGCCCGACTACGAGGCCTACCAGGAGCGGACCGAGCGGGACATCCCGGTGGTCGTCTGCGAACCCCGCTAGCCCGGGCGCCGGGAGTCGATCACGCCGGTGTCGAAGCCGGCCAAGTGCAGACCGCCGTGGAACCGGGCGTGTTCCACCTTGAGGCACCGGTCCATGACCACCTCCATGCCGGCGTCCAGAGCGACCCGAGCCGCCTCGGGGCTCCACAGATCGAACTGGGTCCAAAGAACCTTGGCCCCCACGGCTGCCGCCTCGACAGCGACGGCGGGCACGTCCTCCAGCCGTCGGAATATATCCACCAGATCGGGGACGACCGGGAGGTCGGCCAGCGATGCGTAGCAGGGTCGGCCCAGGATCTCATCGGCGGCCGGGTTAACGAAGTACACCTCGAACCGGGCCGAGGAACTAACCAGGTAGGTAGCTACGAAGTTCGACGGCCGGGACGGGTTGGCCGACACCCCGACCATGGCCACTGTTGACGTGGCGTCCAGGATCCGGCGGCGTTCGGTGGCCGACGGTTCCACCCAGCCGGGAATCCGGGTGTGTTCGACGCTCATGCCGTTGTCCCGGCTAGTGCCTGGTCGAGGTCCCAGCAGATGTCATCCAGGTCCTCGAGGCCCACCGAGAGGCGCACCATGTCGGGGGTGACCCCACCGGCGGCCAGGTCCTCGTCGGAGAGCTGCTGGTGGGTGGTGGACCCTGGATGGATGACCAGCGTGCGGGCGTCGCCCACGTTGGCCAGATGGCTGATCATGGTCAGACCCTCGATGAAGGCCGCGCCGGCCGCCCGACCGCCTTCGACCCCGAAGGTGAACACCGCGCCCGGACCCCGGGGCATGTACCGGCGGGCCAGGTCGTGGTACGGCGAGGAAGCCAAGCCGGCGTAGGCCACCCAGCTCACCAGCGGGTGGGCGTCGAGAAACTCGGCCACCGCCTGGGCGTTAGCCACATGCTCGTCCATCCTCTGGGGCAGGGTCTCCAGACCCTGGAGAAGGAGGAAGGCGTTGAACGGGGAGAGGGAAGCGCCCACATCGCGCAGCTGCTCGGCCCGCAGTTTGGTGCAGAAGGCGTACTCACCGAAGTTCTCCCAGAACCGCAGGTCGTTGTAGCCGGGCGCCGGCTCGGTCATCTGGTCGAACCGTCCAGAACCCCAATCGAAGCGGCCTGACTCGACGACCACACCACCGATAGACGTGCCGTGGCCGCCGATGAACTTGGTGGCCGAGTGGACGACGATGTCGGCCCCATGCTCGAAGGGCCGGCACAGGTACGGGGTGGCGAAGGTTGAGTCGACGACCAGGGGCAGTTGATGGGCGGCGGCCACCTCGCCCAGGGCCTCCAGGTCGGCCACCGAGCCGGACGGGTTACCGATGATCTCCGTGTAGAGGAATCGGGTGCGGTCGTCGACCCGAGCTGCGAAGGCCTCCGGGTCATCACCGTCCACGAACCGAGCCTCCACGCCGAGACGACCCAGCGTGGTGGAGAACATGGTGTGGGTGCCGCCGTAGAGCGACGAGGCCGAGACCAGGTTGTCGCCAGAGCCGGCCAGGGCGGTGGCGGTGAGGAACTCAGCGGCTTGGCCGCTGGCCGTGGCCACCGCCCCGATCCCGCCCTCCAGGCTGGCCATGCGCTCCTCGAAGGCTGCAGTGGTCGGGTTGGAGATGCGGGTGTAGATGTTTCCGTACTTCTGGAGGGCGAACAGGTCAGCGGCGTCGGCGGCGTCCTCGAACACGAAACTGGTCGACTGGTAGATGGGCACCGCCCGAGCGCCGGTGGTCGGGTCCGGGCGGCCTCCTGCGTGGAGGGCACGGGTTCTAAAACCCCAGTCGCGATCGGTCACGGGATGGAGTGTAGGACCGCCCCGGCGGCCAAAGCCCCTGCCGGTCGGACAGGTGGCGACTGGGCTCCCGGTTGGACGAACCCCAAAGACTGGATAATATTCAGGTCTTCAGATTACCGACCTCGAGTTGCACGATGAACCTGCGAACCCTGCTGGCCCCGCCCCTGGCGAGCCACATCGACACCACCTCGGAGGAGTTCGCCCGCAACCGTGCCGACATGGTCGAACAACTCGAGGTCATCGAAGACCTGTTGGACCAGACCGAGGAGGGCGGCGGCCCTGAGGCCATGCGACTCCTCCGGTCACGGGGGAAGATGCCCATCCGGGAACGCATCGCCAACGTCCTGGACCCCGACAGCCCGTTCCTTGAGATCAGCCCCCTGGCCGGCTACAACTCCGACTACGCCATAGGCGGCGGGTTCATGCTCGGCATCGGGGTAATCGCCGACACCGAGTGCGTCAT
The DNA here is from genome assembly GCA_022449565.1 of Acidimicrobiales bacterium. GTDB lineage: Bacteria > Actinomycetota > Acidimicrobiia > Acidimicrobiales > MedAcidi-G1 > JAKUSA01. The sequence continues at coordinate 6,213 of JAKUSA010000059.1, forward strand.
TCTGGGCAACGACCCCACCGTCCAGGCCGGGGCCATGACCCCCTACAGCGTCAAGAAGTGGATGCGGGCCCTGGAGATCGCCCGCGACAACCGCATCCCCTACGTCAGTTTCGTGGAATCGGCGGGTGCCGACCTCAACATTCCCACCGGAGGCGACAAGTCCTCCCGGAAACGGGCCCAGGTCCAGCACTTCGCTGAGTCGGGTGGCTTCTTCTACGAGATGATCGAACTGTCCAAGATGGGCGTGCCCACGGTGTGCGTGGTGTTCGGCTCCTCAACGGCCGGCGGCGCCTACCAGCCCGGCATGTCCGACTACAACATCTTCATCCGGGAGCGCTCCAAGGTGTTCCTCGGTGGCCCACCGCTGGTCAAGATGGCCACCGGCGAGGAGTCCGACGACGAGTCGCTGGGCGGCGGACAACTCCACGCCGAGCAGTCCGGCCTAGCCGACTACCTGGCCGAAGACGAGATGGACGCCCTAAGGCTGTGCCGGGAGGTGGTCTCCCACCTCAACTGGCGCAAGGCCGGCCCCGAGCCCAACTACCAGGCCGACGAGCCGGTCCACAACCCTGAGGACCTGCTGGGCTTCATCGACCGGGACCTGCGCCAACCCGTCGACATCAGGGGGGTCATCGCCCGGGTGGCCGACGGATCCCGCTTCGAGGAGTTCAAGCCCCTCTACGGACCGATGATGGTTTGCGGATGGGCCACCATCCACGGCTACCCGGTGGGCATCCTGGGCAACAACGGGGTCATATACCCCGAGGAGTCCGAGAAGGCGGCGCACTTCATCCAACTCTGCAACCGCCAGGACACCCCGCTGCTGTTCCTCCAGAACATCACCGGGTTCATCGTGGGCAGCGACTTTGAGAAGGCCGGAATCATCAAGAAGGGCTCCCAGTTGATCAACGCCATCTCCAACTCAACGGTGCCCCACATCACGGTCATCGTCGGCAACTCTTACGGGGCAGGCAACTACGGCATGTCGGGCCGGGAGTACCGCAACCGATTCACCTTCTTGTGGCCCACGGCCAAGATCGCCGTGATGGGCCCCAAGCAGATCGCCGGGGTCATGTCGATCGTGCGCCGGGCCCGAGCGGCCCGCAAGGGCGAGGAGTTCGACGAGGAGGCCGACGCCGAGATCGTCCGCCAGGTCGAGGAGATCCAGGAGAAGGGCTCGCTGGCCCTGGTGGCCTCGGGCGCCATCACCGACGACTCGATTATCGACCCGCGGGACACCCGGACGGTGGTCGGCCTGTGCCTGTCGGTAGTGAGGGCCCGCCCGGTCGAGGGGGCCCAGCACTACGGGGTGTTCCGACTGTGAGCATCGACTCCCTACTGGTCGCTAACCGGGGTGAGATCGCCCGACGGGTCTTCCGTACCGCCCGGGCCATGGGCATCCGCACCCTGGCTGTCTTCTCCGACAGTGACGCCGAGTCCCCCTTCGTGGCCGAGGCCGACGAGGCGATCCGCATCGGTGACTACCTCGACGCCGGAGCCGTGGTGGACACGGCCCGCCGGGCAGGTGCCGACGCCGTTCATCCCGGCTACGGATTCCTCTCAGAGAACGCGGCCTTCGCCGAGGCAGTGGAAGCGGCCGGGCTGGCCTGGGTGGGGCCGTCACCCGAGGTGATCGCCACTATGGGCGACAAGTCGGCCGCCAGGCGGGCCGCCCAGGAGGCCGGGGTGCCCACCCTGGCCTCCTCGGATGATCCGACCGACGGCGAGGCGGTCGGCTATCCGCTGTTGGTCAAGGCAACGGCCGGCGGAGGCGGCAAGGGCATGCACCTCGTCGAGTCCCCCGGAGAGCTTGACCAGGCGGTGGCCACCGCCCGACGGGAGGCGGGCCGGGCCTTCGGTGACGACCGGGTGTTCCTGGAGCGTTACCTAGCGCGGGCCCGCCACGTCGAGATCCAGATCCTTGGCGACGCCCACCACAACCTGGTCCACCTGGGCGAGCGGGAGTGCTCCATCCAGCGCCGCCACCAGAAGATCATCGAAGAGTCGCCGTCGCCAGCGGTAGACGATGCGCTCCGGTCGGCCATGGGCGAGGCCGCCCTAGGCCTGGCCCGGGGGATCGGCTACCACTCAGCGGGCACCGTGGAGTTCCTCCTCGACGACTCCACCGGGGAGTTCTTCTTCCTTGAGGTCAACACTCGACTCCAGGTCGAACACCCGGTCACCGAAGAGACCACCGGCATCGACCTGGTCCGGGAACAGATCCGGATCGCCGCCGGGGAACCGCTGGGCTACGACCAGGACGACGTGGTGGCCACCGGCCACGCCATCGAGGCCCGCCTCTACGCCGAGGACCCCTCGTCGGGGTTCCTGCCGGCCACTGGCACCCTGGCTGCCTTCGCCCCGGCCGGCGAACCGGCCGTCCGCTTCGACTCCGGGGTGGAGGCCGGCACCACCATCGGCGTCGACTTCGACCCCATGCTGGCCAAGGTGATCGCCCACGGACCTACCCGGGTCGAGGCGGCGGCCCGCCTGGCCCGGGCCCTGGAGCGCCTCCATCTGGGCGGGGTGGCAACCAACCGGGACTTTCTGGTGGCCACCCTGCGCCACGAGGCGTTCCTGGCTGGCGACACCACCACTGATTTCATCGAACGCCACGCACCGCCGCTGGCTGTCGAGCTCGACGGCGACGAACTGGCCTGGGTGGCCACCGCTGCGGCCATGTGGCTCCAGGGCCGAAACCGCCACCGGGCGCTGGTCCTGGACCGTATCCCCAGCGGGTGGCGCAACGCCCGCCTCCCCGACGAACGAGTGACGCTGGCCCTAGGAGACCAGGAGGTCACCGTGGCCTACCGAGCCCGGCGGGACGGGACCTTCCTCGTCGACGACACCCGGGAGGTCCGAGTCCACCAGTGGACCGACGACGGCATCGACCTGGAGGTCGACGGCCGCCGGACCGCCTCGGCGATCACCGAGGCCGGCAACCGGCTTCACGTCCAGATCCCACGGGGTACCGTCGAGGTGGATGTCGTCCCCCGCTTCGAACCGCCCGAGCTCCCGGTGCCCGAGGGCGGCCTGGTGGCCCCCATGCCGGGCAGGGTCATCGAAGTCCGGGTGGCCGTCGGTGAGCAGGTGACCGCCGGACAGACCCTGGTCGTACTGGAGGCCATGAAGATGGAACACCACCTCAAGGCCCCCCACGACGGCACGGTGGCCGAGGTGCTGGTGGCGGTGGACGAACAGGTGGCCAACGGGGTGGCCCTGCTGGTGGTGGAGGGCGACGACGACCAGGGCTCCGGGGACCAGGGGGGACGGTGATGGCCGAGCCGATCCGGGTCGCCAACTGCTCAGGGTTCTACGGTGATCGGCTCTCAGCGGCCGCCGAGATGGTCGAGGGCGGACCGGTCGACGCCCTCACCGGGGACTGGCTGGCCGAGTTGACCATGCTGATCCTGGCCCGCACCCGGGCCAAGCGTCCCGGTGGCGGCTACGCCCGGTCGTTCGTCACCCAGATGGAGCAGGTCATGGGCACCTGCCTGGACCGAGGCATCAAGGTGGTTTCCAATGCCGGAGGACTCGACCCGGCCGGGTGTGCCGAGGCGGTGGCCGAGCTGGGCGACAAGCTAGGCCTGTCCCCCACCGTGGCCTATGTCGACGGCGACAACCTGTTGGACCGCCTCGACGACCTGGTGGCTGCCGGGGTGGACCTGGCTCACATGGACACCGGAGCGCCCCTGGTGGACCAGGACGCCTTCATCAGCGCCAACGCCTACTTCGGCTGCTGGGGGGTCGTCGAGGCCCTGGAGCGGGGCGCCGACATCGTCGTCACCGGTCGGACCACCGACGCCGCGGTGGTGTGCGGCCCGGCGGCCTGGCACCACGGCTGGGCCCGCAACGACTGGGACGCCCTGGCCGGCGCCGTGGTAGCAGGCCACGTCATCGAGTGCGGCACCCAGGCCACCGGCGGCAACTACTCGTTCTTCACCGAGGTCCCAGGCATGGCCCGCACCGGGTTCCCGTGGGCCGAGATCGCCGCCGACGGCTCGTCGGTCATCGGCAAGCACGACGGCACCGGGGGTGAGGTGTCGGTGGGCACCGTCACTTCACAGCTGCTCTACGAGATCGGCTCCCCCGCCTACCTGGGCCCCGACGTGACCGCGCGCTTCGACACCATCGGCCTCGACCAGGTGGGCCCCGACCGGGTGTCGATCTCCGGCACCCGGGGCGAGCCGCCCCCGTCCACCCTTACGGTGTGTATTAACCGCCTCGGC
>JAKUSA010000006.1 GCA_022449565.1 Acidimicrobiales bacterium
CAGGGACCCCCCCACCAGTACTAGGCCGGCCACCAAGAAGAGGCCGGCCGCCGCCCGTCGGCTCTGCCGAGACGGATCACCCATGGGCCGGAAATGTTACCGGCATGCAACAATCCACCGTGCTATGTTGCGACCACGTTACGGAAGGATCCACCGTTCGGAGGAGACGAACCCGTAGCCTGTACAACGACTAGTTCGGCCAAGGTCACAAAGACCTGGTCGACTTACGACTAAAAGGGGTTTACTTCATGATGTCAACCATCCTCACCCTGATCGTCCTCGGGATGGTCTTCCAGGGTGTGTTGGCGGTTCTGGACAGCATTCTCGACGCCGTAAGCGTCAACAGCATGCTGAAAGGACTGCCGATTATTGGTTCGAACCTGAACCTGATTTGGGCCTATCTGTTCGTAGCCGTCACCGATCTCGGTGGCATGGGTTACGGCGCATCAACCGAGCTCCTCGGAATGGGGACCTTCGGTAGCCAGCTCGGCACGGCGATCGCCATTTTGGCGTTCATTCCCGTTGGGAATGCTGCAGTGTCAGCCCTCGGTAAGGGTGTGGCCCGCTAAGTCACTTTGATTGAAAAACCCCGCCGTCTTCGGACGGCGGGGTTTTTCGCGTTTTCGGCCAGTTGGCCCGTCAGGCAGATGGGTGCCGATCCTCAAGCAGGTCGACCCGAATGAACACCCCCTCGGCCGTCGCCGTGCGCACCCCCTGGGCCCAAAGCTCACCGCTGGCCACCACCCGGCGCTCCTCCACCGTCTCAAGTCGACCCACCCAGAGCAGTTCGGTACGGATCGGTGTAGGGGCCTCGTAACGCACAGTCAGGGTGCCGGTCATCGCCCCGCAATCATTAGCCACCAGGGCAATACCCAGGATGTCGTCGAACAGCAAGGCGATCACCCCACCCTGGACAATGTCGGGGGGTCCCACATAGGGGGCCTCGAGGATGCCGGAAGCGCGAACCTCCCGGAATAGTTCCCCGTCCACCACAACGGCGTCCATCGGCGGAGCAATGGGGTTGAGAGGGCCGACCGCCGGACTGTAGGGAAAAAAGTCGGCGGGACTACCAAATCGCTTCTCAACCGGATTGGAGTCGTTGCGCAACGACCCCTGGGCGATAGTCCCCAAGTGGGCATATGGCTCGAGTCGCCCGGCCAAGTGGTCGAGGCGAACGGCAATCTCCCCGGCCAGGCCAGGCGGGGGGTCAGCCAGCCGGGTGGCATTGATGATGCGTCGGACGGCGGAGTTGAGTTGCAACATCCCCGGATCAATCTCCGTTAGCGGATGGTCGTCCCGCCCCTTTTTGTCCTCCATAGATGCACCTTTCCCGACATTCCAACCCGGTCCCCGCCCGGACCCCTCAGAGCCGCAGCGTAGGAGCCCACAGCATCAAGGTCGGAACTGGGACGCTACGGTTCGGGCGCCGGTCGGCGATCCACCGATTCCGGCCCCGGGCCACGGAGGTGCCGGCACCATGGGACGCTTCGACGGCAAAGTGGCTCTCATCACGGGTGCTGCTTCGGGCATCGGGCGGGCCACCGCACTCCTGCTTGCACAGCGCGGCGCGTCAATCATCGGCTTCGACATCGACGGCTCGGCCCTGGCCGACGCCGTCGATGAGGCTCAGGCCAAGGGCGGGACGATGACCGCAGTGGTCGGAGACGTCAGCTCGCGCGACGACTGTCACGCCGCGGTGGCGGAGGCCATCGACGAATACGGACGGATTGACCTGCTGGCCAACATCGCCGGAGTCGCTAGTAGCCAGCATCTGACCGACCTTGGACAAGACGACTGGGACCGCCTCGTGGGAGTGAACCTTTCGGGAGTGGTCTGGTGCGCACAAGCCGCAATCCCCCATCTCCTCGAGACGAACGGCTCAATGGTCAACGTGGCCTCCAGCGCAGCGATGATCGGACAGGCCTACACGGTGGCCTACTCGGCCACCAAGGGTGGCGTGGTGGCCCTCACCCGCTCCCTGGCCATGGAGTATGCGCGAACCGGGATACGGATCAATGCCATATCGCCCGGGGCCGTGGACACCTCCCTGACCCGCGACTACCAGATTCCCGACGAAGCAGACATGAAGCTCGTCCAGCGTTACATCGGCTTCCGAGGCATGGCCGGCCCATCCGAGATTGCCGAGGTCATCGCCTTCCTGGCCTCCGACGATGCCCGCCGCATCCACGGGACCGTGATCCCCGTCGACGGCGGCCTGACCACCGGTTGACCACCATGAGCGAAGGCGACCCACCACCCCATCCGGCTAACCCCGAGGTTGCACTGGTACTGGGCGTCGACCTGGACGGCGTGTGCGCGGACTACACGACGGCGTTCCGTGCGATCGCCGCCGCCGAACTGGGCGTCGAACAATCGGCCCTGCCCCTCGAACGGTCCTGGGACTTCTCGGAATGGGGTCTGTCGCGCGACCAATTCCAGGAACTTCACCACCGGGCGGTCACCGACCACCGGATGCTCCGGGACATGCCGGTCATGGAGGAGGCAGCCGAATCGCTATGGCGGCTCTCCGACGCCGGGGTGTGGATCCGAATCATCACCCACCGGCTGTACGTCAACTGGGGGCATGCCCGGGCTATCGCCGACACGGTCGACTGGTTAGACAGGAACCGGATCCCCTACCGCGACATCTGCTTCCTAGGTGACAAGCCTCAGGTAGGAGCGCACCTCTACATCGAGGATGCACCCCACAACGTTACGGCCCTCCGAGAGTCCGGGAACCGGGTAATCGTCTTCGATGCCCCCTACAACCGGGATTTGTCGGGGCCCCGGGCAGCCGACTGGGCGGGCTGTGAACACCTGGTGTTAGCCGAAGCCGCAAATATGGGGTTCCGGTTGCAGACCCAACTACCGGGCCTCGAAGCCGGCACCGACCGTCTAGAACCGGATCCCACCGAGTAGCCGGTCCCACCTCAGCGTCGTCGGAACTCAGGCAGCCGTTTCTCGGAAAATGCCCGTGGGCCCTCCTTGGCGTCCTCCGACCCGAAGACCTCCTCCATGAGGGGCGCTTCAAAGGCAAAAGCCTCCTCCTCGGTCATGCCCGAGGTCTCCCGAAGGGTCCGTAGTACTGCCTCGACGGCCAGCGGTCCGTTCTCGGCGACCATGCCGGCAATCTCGCGAGCCCGGTCCAACGCCGTTCCGTCTGGCACCACATGGCCCACCAAGCCCAGGGCTTTGGCCTCGGCGGCGTCCAGGTGGCGGCCGGTGAGAAGAATGTCTGCGGCTTCGGTGAACGGAATCTGGCGGGCCAGGCGGACCGCTGAGCCTCCCCCCGGGTAAAGCGACCAGCGCACCTCAGAAACTCCAAAGCGGGCGCTCTCCCCGGCCACCCGGATGTCTGTGCCCAACAGGATCTCGGTGCCTCCCGCGATGGCCGTTCCCTCCACCGCGGCGATCACCGGCACCCTCGGATGGCGGGTCTTAAGGAGGCCGTCGTAGATGAACCGGGACCCTTCCCGCTCCATTCGTCCCGTGACGTCGTAGTCGTCGCCGTCGTCGGTATCTCCGGCCATGGCCCGGAGGTCCATACCCGACGAGAAGTTCCCGTCGGCTCCGGTGAGGATGCAGGCCAGGATGTCAGTCTCGGCCTCCACCAGGTCCCAGGCGTCGGCCAGCCGAGCGAACATCGCCAGGGTCATGGCGTTTTGGCGGGCCGGTCGATTGAGGGTCAGGACCAGCACGGGGCCTTCCCGCTCAACAAGTAGATCGGGCATCAGGGACTCCTCGGGAAACCTGGGACCCTCCGACGGTACGGGTAACAGGGGCGGGACCGCCACCCGGTCGTCCCTCAACCAGCCAGGGCCGGCATCACCTCATCGACGACCAACTCCAGGGTCTCCCATCCGATGGCCGGGTCAATACCAGCGACCAACGGGTGAAGCACCGCGGCTCCGGTCTCCCGGACCAGATCGACGCACTCCCCTGGGGTGAGGATGGCATGCTGACCGCCGGCCCTTAGGTCTCCGATCGTTGCGGCGTCGACGTGCCAGGAGGAACGCTGGTCGGCGTGTTGCCAGGCCGCGTAGAGCCGGGCGTCGTAAAGCAAGTGTTCGCCGATCTCATCCCACAGGGCATCCGGGTCGCGGGAGACCAGCACCAATCCGGGCCCGGACGGCATCAGACATGCTGCGCCCTCGAAACCCTGAGCCCTGGCCTCCGTGTGGTAGACCTCGGCCAGAGCGTCGTCGTACAACGTGGGGACAAAGCTGAGGCCCAGCCGGGCCGCCCGCCGGGCCGACGCTTCGACCGAACCACCGATGGCCAGCAGCGAGGCGGGTGGAGACGCGGGCGGGGGTGTCACTCGTACGGCCCGACCCTCGATCTCGAACGGTTCTCCCTCCCAGGCCCTCAGGATGACCCGTACCGCCTCCTCGGCCGACCGGCCGCGTTGCGACCGGTCGCGGCCGAACATCTCGAACTCCTCGACGCGGTAGCCGACTCCGACCACCACCTTCAGTCGACCGGGGGCCAGGCGATCAAGCGCCGCTATGTCCTCGGCGGCCCGCAAAGGGTCGTGCAGGGGCAGCAGCAAGGCCGACACAGAGCAGAAGAGGTTCCGCGTCGCTCCGAGCACAGCTCCAGCGAGGACCAGCGGGGCACTCATGTACCCGTCCTCGGTGCCGTGATGCTCGGAGAGGACCACCGCGGTGAACCCGCGCTGGTCGGCCCACCGAATCATCTCTAGGAACTCCCGGTATTGGTCGGCCGGAGTGAGGCCGTCCACGAATGGGGGGATCCTCAGGTCGAAGCGCAGGAGGAACACGGCAGCTCGGGTCTCCTCCGGGTTCAGCGGCCGGCCAGGGCGACCCGGACAGCATCGAGGTCTGTGGGGTTGGTCATCCCGATCCAGTCCTCGTCGGTGACCAACACATCAACCTCCAACAGGGCTTCGGAAAGTTGCTCGTCCAGGGCCATGGGTAACAGGAACTCGGCGGCGGGGTCGTCGGCATGGTCGGAGTGGAAGGCCGCCCACTGACCGGCTAGCCGCTCTACCGCATGGGTGGGTAGGCCCCACAGGTTCATCGACACGGGAGCTCTTTCGTCCAGGATTCCGGGAGGGTCGTCGGCCAGCAGGGAGCCCCCTTCCCTCCTGATCCCGTGGGTCTCAACCAGTCGAACCAACCGCCCGTCGGCCACCTGGCACATTCCCCGCGACACCCGCCCAGATTCCGGCAGAGTCCGGGCCAACTCGAAGGCCAACAAGACGCCGCGGGGGCCTTTAGAGGCCGTGAGGGTCTCGATGGTGCGCCGAACTCCGCTGGGCCCGTAGTAGTCGTCGGCGTTCAGGATGATCACGGGACCGTCGAGGTGTTCCGCGGCGCTCAACACTGCGTGGCCGGTCCCCCACGGTTTTCGCCGGGACGGCCCGAAGGTGTCCTGATGGACGACGAGCAGCGGTAGTCCCCCGGGATGTTGGACGGCCAGGTGGTCACGCAGCGGGGCCTCCAGTCCGGTACGGGTGACCACGACAATCCGTTCCACCCCGGCTTCGAGGCCGTCACGGATGGCGTAATCAAGGAATGCTTCACCATCCGGCCCGACTGCCACCAACTGTTTGTCTCCCCCAAAGCGACTACCCAGGCCAGCCGCCAGGATGAGCAGCGACGTGTCGCCCACCGTCGACTCAGTCAGTCCGCGGTTGGAGCCTGGTCGCGCTCACCGCGCAGGAAGGCGTCACGTGCCCGGTCTCCGAGACCCAGCAAATTCAACTCGAAGGTGTAGCCCTGCTCCAAGCGGTAACTGTCGGCCATCTCCACCGGTTCGATCGCGTTGAGCGATGCCTTGGCGGCCCGGATCACCGTCGGGTCTTTTTCGGCGATCACCGACGCCAACTCGCTCGCTTCTGCGGTGAGCTGGTCGTCCGCCACGACCCTGAGGACCGATCCGTAGTTGTGGAGTTCCTCTGCGGTGGCCCGCTCACAGCTGTAGAGCATCCATCGGGCCCGCTGAACCGGCACCAGCCGCATCAGGTGGGTGGCCGCGCCGAGCGCCCCGTTGTCCACCTCGGGCAGGCCGAATGTTGCTCCCTCTGCGGCGACTACTACGTCGGCGCTTCCCACCAGGCCTATCCCCGAGCCCAAGCAGTGGCCGTTCACCGCGGCGATCACCGGTACCGCACACTCGTATACCGCTCGGAAGGCCTCGGCGCAGGAACGGTTGGCTTCGACGATCCCTTCGTGACCGGGAAGTTCCTGCATCTCGACGATGTCCACCCCGGCGCAGAAACCGTGACCCTCGGCGGTCAGAACAACGGCCCGGACCTCAAGGTTCTCCCGGTAGCAGCCCAGTAGTCGTGCCACTTCGTAGGCGTCGCCGATGTTGAGTGCGTTCACGGGCGGATTGTCCATCACCACCGTGGCGACGCCATCGCAGATGTCTTCCCTGATGCTCATGTAGCCCCCGGTCGGCTTAACTGGGTCCCACTCCGAGGCTAGCGCCGGACCAGTACCCCCGAACCGTGTCCGAACAGGCCCTGGTTGGCGCTGATCCCGATACGGGCCCCCTCGACCTGGCGGCGGCCGGCCTCCCCCCGGACCTGCCAGGTCAGCTCGCAGACCTGGGCCAGGGCCTGGGCCGGTACCGCCTCCCCGAACGCTCCCAGTCCGCCGCTGGGGTTGACCGGGATCCGACCCCCGATGGAAGTATCTCCAGCCCTCAGGAGACCCTCGGCCTCACCCTCGCTGCAGAGGCCAAGCTGTTCGTACCAGTCCAGTTCCATGGCCGAGGAAAGGTCGTAGACCTCCGCCAGATCGACGTCCTCCGGTCCCAGACCCGATTCGGCGTACACCTGGGCGCCGATGGACTCCTTGAAGCCCTTCTCGGCCGGCACGACCGCACTACTCGAATCGGTCGCCAGGTAGGGCAGGTCGATGACCGGGTCGGGGTAGGTAGGGGTGACCAGCGAGATCCCGGCCACCCGGACCGGGTCGGTCACACCGCGGGAACGCGCGTAGTCCATCGACGCGACCACCAGGGCGGCTCCCCCGTCGCTGGTGGTACAAATCTCCAGGAGGCGCAGGGGGTCCGATACGACCGGGGAGTTGGCCACGTCATCGGGCCCGAATTCCTTGGTGAACCGGGCGTTCGGGTTGTGGACGGCGTGGCGGCTGTTCTTCACCTTGACCAGGGCGAAGTCCTCTCTTGTCGCACCATGGAGTTCCATACGTCGACGGGCGTGGAGACCGAAGTACACCGGGTTGGTGGCCCCTACTAGATGAAAGCGCAGCCAGTCCGTGTCGTCGGGACGGCGGCCTTCATTGGGCGCCAGAAACCCGTCCGGGGTGGTGTCGGCGCCGACCACCAGTGCCACATCACAGACCCCGGAGAGGATCTGTCCCCGAGCCACGGCCAGGGCCGTCGCTCCGGAGGCGCACGCCGAGTACGAACTCGCGACCTGGGCTCCAGTGAACCCGAGTGCCCTGGCGAACGTCGACCCGGCCACGTAGCCCGGGTAGCCGCAGCGCACGGTGATCGCACCAGAGACGAATCCGACCTCCCGCCAGTCGAGGTCGGCGTCGTCGAGAGCGGCCCGGGCCGCGTGGACGCCGTAATCGGTGAAGTTACGACCCCATTTCCCCCACGGATGCATTCCCACACCGAGGATGGCAATCTCGTCCACGTCGAGTACCCCCTCAGTCTCCTACGTCGACCGGACGCCACTGCCAGGTCAGGTACTGGTTGTCGTCGTCCTCGTAGAGCGTTCCCAGCACCAGTTCGACCTCCATCCCCACCGACAGGTCATCGACACTCGAAGGGGGTGCCACCTGGCCTAGGACCACCATCGACTCCTCGTCCAATTCCACCGCGGCGATGGTGACCGGCTCGTAGTGCTCGTCAGACACAAACGGCGGAGGTGGCGGATAGGCACTGTTGGTGAACGACCAGATCTTCCCTCGGCGACTAAGTAGCGCCTCCTCGACTGCCCCGTCCGGCGCCCCGGGGTCGGCACCACCGAGGTCCTTCGGGAAGCAGTATCCACCGGTCTCGATGAGCCGTCCGCCAATCAAATGGGGTGGCTCGTCGAGGGTGAACAGACCCTCGACAGCCGGCACTCGTTTCTTCGTTGTTCCTGGCATGGCCACCCTGTCGACAACTGGCCAGGGGGATCCCCGGGTCGGATCAAGTGTAGGACCACCCCGGTCAATGCATGATGCCGCCGCCGTCGATGACCAACGCCTGCCCATTCACCGCCGAGGCCCCGTCGGAGCACAGCCAGACGGCGACCGAAGCGATCTGGGAGGGTTGGAGCGCCGCCCCGGTGGGAGACACCCGACGCAGAATAGCCGCCGCCCTCTCGCTCATCCGGCCGTCTGGTCCGTGGAGCATCGGGGTGTCAACCATGCCGGGTAGGACGCTGTTGCAGCGCACCCCTGATCGGATGTACTCGGCGGCCGCCGAGCGGGTCAGACCCAGGATTCCATGCTTGGCCGCCGTGTAGTGGGGCTGACCCGGGGCGGGTACCACCCCGGCTCCTGAGGAGGTGTTCACGATCACCCCTCCAGAGTCCTGGGCTGACATCTGGCGTAACTCGTGTTTCATGCACAGGAACACCGAGGTCAGGTTGGTGGCCAGCATCTCCTCCCAGGAGTCCCGGTCTAGTTCGTGGAAAGCAGTGCTGGGATGGTTGATCCCCGCGTTGTTGAAGGCCGCGTCAAGGCGCCCATGGCGGTCGACGATCTCGGCCACCATGCCGGCCACCGCTTCCTCGTCGGTGACGTCTACCTCCCAGACC
>JAKUSA010000060.1 GCA_022449565.1 Acidimicrobiales bacterium
ATCTCTTTTATAGATGATGGGACCATTTTCAGATCCTCAACCACGATGACTACCCGGTAGCAATATGGCGCAGGGGCCAAGCGACTGTCATAGTCCCGGCGTGACGCCCACCTCCGTCGACGTCGTCGACGACCCCGGGCCCTACTTCGACGACCTTGAGGTCGGCCAGCGCATCCAACCCGGCCCGGCGGTCACCATCGGAGCGGGAGAGGCCGCTGTCTACCGGGCCGTGTGCGGCGACCCCATGGCCACCTCCCTGGACCGACTGCTCGGTGAAGCGGTAACCGGCCGCTCGGGGCGCCTAGTCAACCCCGGCCTGGTCATGCACGTCTCGATCGGCCAGAGCACGGTCGCCACCCGACGGGTGATCGCCAACCTCTTCTACCGGGGAGTCGCGCTCCGGCGGCCAGTTTGGGAGGGCGAGACGTTGCATACCGAGGTCACGATCCGCGGCCTAGCGGACCTGAGTCGACGATCCGACCGGCCGGCCCGGGGGCTGGCCCTGCTCGGTATCCGGACCACCTGCGTCGACGACGGCAAGATGGTCGTCGACTACGAGCGCTGTGCCATGCTCCTGGTCCGGGACCCGGCACTCCTCACCGGGCACGCCGACGACCTCGGCGAGGTCGACCCGGCTGTCGATCTCGACGCCTGGGAGGACCGGGTACCCACCGGCTGGGACCCCAGCCCCCTCGCCGGGATGGCCGACCAAGGCTGGGCGATCAGCGACCGCCGAACCGACAGGCTGCGTGACACGGTGACGGGCGCTCTCCTGCTGGTACGGCTCACCCAGAACCAGGCGCCGCCCCACCGCGACCCCGCGGAGGGCCCGTCGGGCCAACGCCTGGTCTACGGCGGCCACACCATCGGGCTGGCCCAAGCTTCGCTGGCCCGGATGATGCCCGGCACTGCCACCGTCGTCGGCTGGCAGTCCTGCGACCACCTGGCCCCCGTCTACGAGGAGGATGTCCTGGCCTTCCACCACACCCTCCTCGACGAACGGCCGGTGGGCGACGGGCGGCTCCGGGCCGTGCGAGTGGAGGTCGACGCCGACCGGGACGGCGAGCCGATCCCGGTCTTGGACTGGCGGACCATCGTGTGGGGGGCCTGACCGGCTCGGACGATGACTCAGTTGGGCAAGGCCACAGCTCCCCGGTCGACCAGAGCGCCGATCTCGGCTGGCCCGAGGCCCAGTTCGACCGACAGCACGGCCTCGGTGTGCTCCCCTAGCCGGGGTGCCGCCACCGCTCCGCGTTCAGTGGCCTCCGGGCCGCCGAAGGCCAGCGGTGACCCCGGCACCAGGTGAACCCCCACGCCGGGTTGGTCGACCTCGGCAAACATCGGGTTGCCGGTCGAGCAACGGGGGTCCTCATCCAACATTTGACGGAACGTCCGATACGGGCCCCAACAGGCACCATGGGCGTCGAGCTCCTCGGCCACCCCGGCCAGCGTCCGCTCGGCGAACCACGGTGCGAAAATCTCGCCGAGGCGGCCCCGGGCCACGAACCGGGCACCCTCGTCGGCAAAGTCCAGGCCCAACTCCACGGCCAATTCTTCCACAGCCCCGACGGCCCCCGTGGCGGTCTGGAGCCCCTCCCACTGGTGGGGCGTGATGGCCACCACCATCACCCGTCGGTCATCTGCCGTGACGAAGTCCCTGCCGAAGGCGCCGTATAGGTCGTTGCCCATCGACTCCCGCTCGGAGCCGTTGACCTCCACATCGGCCAACTCGCCCCGCCAGGCCACCGCGGCCATGGCCACGTCGGCCAGGGCCAGGCCCACCAACTGGCCCTCGCCGGTCCGAGATCGATGCCGATCAGCGGCCAGGATCCCCAGCGCCGCGGTCTGGCCGCAGATCAGGTCCCAAGCGGGCAGGGAGTGGTTCACGGGACGGCGGTCGTCGGCATGTCCTGTGATCGCCGGGTAGCCCACGGCGCAGTTGATCGTGTAGTCCACCGCGCTGGTCCCGTCAGGGCTGCCGGTCACGGCCACCATCACCAGGTCGTCACGACGTTCCCGTAGTCGGTCGTAGGCCAGCCATCCCCGAGTCGGGAAGTTGGTCAGGAAGTTGCCCGCCCTGGCCACCAGTTCAGACAGCAGCTCCCGCACCTCGGGGTCCGACAGGTCGGCGGCCACCGACCGCTTCCCCCGGTTGAGGCCGTTCCAGTAAAGGCTGATCCCGTCGGCGGTGAGCGGCCAGCGCCGGTGGTCGAGCCCGCCGCCGATCCGGTCGAACCGGATCACGTCGGCACCCAACTGGGCCAGGGTCATGCCACCCGACGGGGCGGCCACGAAGGCCGAGCCCTCGACGACCGAGAGGCCTTCCAGAGGGCGGGTCACTGGTCGTAGCCCCCGGCTCAGCCCCCGCTCCGGGCGGCGATCTCGGCTAAGACCTCGTCGGCGTGTTCGTCCAGACTCGATGACGCGTTGAGGTCCCAGGCCGCAGCGATCGTGCCTTCCGGGGAGATCAGGTAGGTGATCCGCAGCGGGAACCCGGCCGGGATCGGATCCTCCGGCGGCCGGACGACCTCATAGGCCTCGCCCATCACCCGGTCGGGGTCTGACAGGAGGGTAAAGGAGAACGACTCCTCCTCGGTGAAGGCCTTCTGGTCCTCGACGGTGTCGAAACTGGCACCCACGACAACCGCTCCAGCCGCTGCAAACTCCGGGGCTCGATCACGGAGCCCCCGCCCTTCGATCTGTCAACCGGGGGTTGAGGCCTTCGGGTACCACCAAAGGACCACCCAACTCCCGGCCAGGTCGCCAGAGTCGACGGTCTTCCCGTCCTGGTCGGGCGCAGTGAACGCCGGGGCGACACTACCTATATCGAGCATGGGCTGTCCCCCTTCGTGGGTGGCCAGTCGGTGGTCCCCTTGGGGGCCGAGACGACCCTAGTGCCCGGCCGCGCCCGGGACAGGGCCGATCAGGCCAGCCAGGAGACGGACTGCAGTTCGCTGTAGGCCATCAGGCCCCACACGCCACGATCCCGGCCGATGCCCGACATCTTGAACCCCCCGAACGGCGCTTCCATGTGGGGCTGGATGCTGTTCAGGGCCACGTTGCCGGTCTCGAGGCGACGGCCGATCCCGTGAGCCCGGGCCAGGTCGCCGGCGTAGACGTAGCTGAACAGGCCGTAATCGGAGTCGTTGGCCAGTGCCACTGCCTCGTCGTCGTCGTCGTGGGGCAGGACCACCACCACCGGACCGAACGCCTCCTCGCGTACCACGGCCATATCAGCCGTGCAGTCGGCCAGCAAGGTCGGGGCCACAAACCAACCGCCCAGATCGGGTCGTTCACCGCCACACACCAGCGTTGCCCCGGCCTCCACCCCGGAGGCCACAAAGGCCTCCACCCGGTCCCTCTGCGCCTCAGAGATGAGCGGACCGACCAGGGTCCCCCTATCGGTGGGATCCCCCGGAATCAGCATCCCGGCCACCACTCCGAGGGTCTCCACCGTACGGTCGTAAATGCTGCGATGGCAGATCACCCGGGTGGGGGCGGTACAGATCTGCCCGCTGTGGAACCCCCACACCGTGGCGATGGCCCGCACCGCGGCGTCCACGTCAGCGTCGTCAGTCATCACCAAGGCGCCCTTGCCTCCTAGTTCCATAAGTACCCGGGTCATGGTCGCTGCTCCGTCGGCGTAGATAGCCCGGCCCACCTCGGTTGAACCGGTGAAGCTGACCATGTTCACGTCCGCCGAGGCCACCATGGCCGCCGGCACCTCGGCCCCCGAGGAAACCACGATGTTGACCACCCCGGGCGGGAAGCCGGCGTCGACGATGGCCTCCCCTAGCCGCAGGATGCCCAGCGGATCCTGGGGTGCCGGCTTGATGATGCAGGTGTTGCCCATGGCCAGGGCGGGGGCGATCTTCCCGGCCACGTTGGTGAGCGGGAAGTTGTAGGGGGTGATGCACAACACCACCCCGACAGGCTCGTGGTGGACGGCCGCCGCGACAAGCCCGGCGGCGCCCAGCGCCGAGGCTCCCTGAGCTAGGGGCAACTCTGCCGAGTCGATGCTCCGGGGCCTCGAGTAGTAGCGGAACCGGTCGATGAGCCCGCCTGCCACTTGGAGGGTCTCGGTGATGGTGACGGTCGAACCGGTCTCGGCCTGGACAAGGGCCGCCCAGCCGGGGGCTCGCTCCTCCAGCAGGTCGGCCAGGCGGCCCAGGAGAGCACACCGTTCCTCGATCGGCGTTGACCGCCAACTGTCCAGTGCCCCCCGGGCCGCCGAGATGGCTGCGGAGGCTTCGGGGACCCCAGCGTCCGGGGCATGGCCCACCGGATCAGTGGTGTACGGGTCGACGATCGGATAGGTCGAGCGGGCGGCCACCCACTCGCCTCCGACCAGCAGCCTCCATTCCTCCTGAGGATCGATGGACGGCATCACGACTCCCGTTCGACTGCCTGTCGGGCCGGATGGTAGCGGAGGCCCGTGGGGGTTCCGGCAGGGAGCTGATTACCATCGGGGCGAACAACCGGTTGTCACCGGGACAGGAGCGACGATGGCCGAGAACCCAGCCACCAAGCCCCGAGACACGCCACCCCTCCGGCACCGCTCGTTCTTCCTCGACGAGGCCCTCCACCACTACGTGGTCTCCCACAGCGCGGCACCCGACGACGTCCAGTCGTCGCTCATCGAGACCACAGCAGCCCTTGGACCGCTGGCCTTCATGCAGGTGGCCCCCGACCAGGGTACGTTCCTCTCGCTACTCGTCGGCGCTGTCCGGCCCCTCTTCGCCGTCGAGGTAGGCACGTTCACCGGTTACTCTTCGCTGGCCATCGCCCGGGCCCTCCCCGAGGGTGGCCGCCTGCTCTGCTGCGATGTATCTGAGGAGTGGACGACGGTAGCCCGACGCCACTGGGAGGCCGCCGGGGTCGCCGACCGGATCGACCTCGTCATCGGACCGGCCGCCGACACCCTGGCCGGCCTCCCCGCCGAATTAAGGGTCGACTTCGCCTTCATCGACGCCGACAAGGGCGGCTACCTCGACTACTACGAGGCCCTAGTGCCCCGGCTCAGCCCCCACGGGCTCATCGCAGTGGACAACGTGCTGTGGTCAGGTCGGGTGGTGGACCCCGACGCTGAGGATGCCGACACGGTGGCCATCCGGGCCTTCAACGACCACGTGGCCGCCGACCCGAGAGTGGAGGCGGTCATGCTCTCGGTGGGCGACGGGGTGACTCTGATCGGCCGGCACGAAGAAGCTCCGATTCGCGGATAACCGTCGTCGGGGTCCCCCGGTTAGGCTCGCCGCCCGAAAGTACCGAACTGAAAGGATCCTCCATGCCGGAAGCCGTGATCGTTGCCACCGCCCGCACACCCATCGGTCGGGCATCCAAAGGCACCCTTGTCGAGGCCCGGCCCGACGACATGTCGGCGTTCATCATCGACCAGGTGTTGTCAAAGGTCCCCCAACTCCCCAGGGACGAGATCGAGGACGTCCTCTGGGGCACCGGCCAGCCGGGTGGCGAACAGGGCTACAACGTGGCCCGGGTGGCGTCCCTTCTGGCCGGTCTGGACGCCCCGGGGGTGACCGTGAACCGCTACTGCTCGTCGTCGCTCCAGACCATCCGGATGGCCTTCCACGCCATCAAGTCGGGCGAGGGCGACGCCTTCGTCGCCGGAGGCGTCGAGTGCGTCAGCCGCTACCAGTACGGCGCCTCCGACACCGGACCCCACAACGAGTCGTTCGCTCCTGCCGAGGCCCGCACCGCGGACCGCACGGGCGAGGACACGGCTGA
This sequence comes from Acidimicrobiales bacterium, assembly GCA_022449565.1. Lineage (GTDB taxonomy): Bacteria > Actinomycetota > Acidimicrobiia > Acidimicrobiales > MedAcidi-G1 > JAKUSA01. The sequence continues at coordinate 5,746 of JAKUSA010000060.1, forward strand.
CTGGAGCCCGCCTACTGGGTTCCCCGATGTCTACATCGCTATGGGCCAGACGGCCGAAAACGTCGCCCAGCACAAGGGGGTCTCCCGCCAGGCCCAGGACGAATGGGGGGTCCGGTCCCAGAACCGGGCCGAGGAAGCGGCCGGACGCGGATTCTTCGAGCGGGAGATCACCCCCTACCCGCTGTCCGACGGCACGACCATCGCCTCCGACGACGGCATCCGAGCCGGCACCACCTACGAGAAGGTGAGCCAACTCGGCCCGGTGTTCCGCCCCGACGGCACGGTCACCGCTGGTAACGCCTGCCCGCTCAACGACGGGGCCGCCGCGGTGGTGGTGATGAGCGACACCCGGGCCGCTGAACTGGGCGTGACCCCGCTGGCCCGGGTCGTAGCCTCCGGGGTGTCTGCTCTGAATCCGGAGATCATGGGTCTGGGTCCCATCGAGGCGATCGGTCAGACCCTGGACCGGGCGGGCTTGACCATCGGGGACATCGACCTCGTCGAGATCAACGAGGCGTTCGCCGCCCAGGTGCTGCCCTGCGCCGACGAGGTGGGTATCGACCACGACAAGTTGAACGTTAACGGCGGCGCCATCGCCCTCGGCCACCCGTTTGGTATGACCGGCGCCCGGATCATGACCACCCTCCTCAACGGCCTCGAGGACGCCGACCGGGAGTTCGGTCTCGAGTCGATGTGCGTCGGTGGTGGTCAGGGCATGGCCATGGTGGTCCAGCGCCTCAGTTAGCCCGAGGCGTTCCGGCCCCGGCTTCAGGGGTGCTCTTCAGCTCGTCATCCCTGTCCGCCGGAAGCCTCCTGGACGGAGACTTTGCCGGCGCTGATCCACGGCATCATGGCCCGCAACGTGGAGCCCACCTGTTCGATGCGGTGCTGGTGCCCGGCTTCCTCGAGGCGAGCAAAGTTCTCCCGACCGGACCGAGCCTCGGCCACCCACTCCTCGGCGAACTCCCCGCTCTGGATCTCCGAGAGGATCTGAGCCATGGTGGCCCTCACCCCGTCATCGATGACCCGCGGCCCACGGGTCAGGTCGCCGTACTCAGCGGTGTCCGACACCGAGTAGCGCATCCCGCCGATGCCCTGCTCGTAGATGAGGTCCACGATGAGTTTGAGTTCGTGGAGACATTCGAAATAGCAGATCTCGGGCTGGTAGCCCGCGTCGACCAGAGTGTCGAACGCGCTGCGGATCAGTTCTGTAACCCCGCCGCAAAGGACCACCTGCTCGCCGAACAGGTCGGTCTCACACTCCTCGGTGAAGGTGGTCTCGATTACTCCGGCCCGAGCGCCCCCCAGGCCGTCCGCGTAGGCCAGAGCTAGGTCCTTGGCCCCGCCGGTGGCGTCTTGCTCAACAGCGATCAGGCACGGCACCCCGCCGCCCTCCTCGTAAGTGCGACGGACCAGGTGGCCTGGCCCCTTAGGGGCGACCATGATCACGTCCACGTCATCGGGCGGGTTGACTAGGTCGAAGCGGATGTTGAAGCCGTGGGCGAAGGCCAGGGCGTCACCGGCTGACAGATTCGGCGCGATGTGTTCCTCGTAGACGGCGGCCTGCTCGGTGTCAGGCAGCAGGACCATGATCACGTCGCCCCATGCCGAAGCGTCGGACAGCGACAGCACGTCTAGGCCGGCTTCCGAGGCCTTGGCCGCTGAGGACGATCCGTCCCGCAGGCCAACACAGACCTGTACGCCGGAGTCCTTCAGGTTGAGCGCGTGGGCATGGCCCTGTGAGCCGTAGCCCAGGATCGACACCTTGCGGTCGGCGATGGCCGACCGATCCACGTCTGTCTCGTAGTACACGTTCGCCACGCCGGTCTCCTGTTCGTTGGGGACCAGGCCCTTGGCCCGGTCGGGTTGGCCTGCCCTGCTGATGCTCAGTCTCCCGGCCCGTCAAGGGAGGCCAGGGCCACCCTTCCGGTGCGCTGAAACTCGATGATGCCGTAGCCCCGCAGAAGGTTCTCGAAGTCGTCGATCCGAGCCGGTGGCCCCACCAGGGACAGCATCATGGCGTCGGTGCCCACGCTGAGCACCTTGCCGCCGGCCCGGTCCAGGTGTTCAACGAGTTCGTCGCGGCGGTCCGGTTCGGCCATCACGGTCACGATCATCAACTCCCGTTCCACTGAGTGGTCGGGGTGTAGTTCACGTATCTCGACAACGTTTATCAGCTTGTCGAGTTGCTTGACGACCTGTTCGAGCGGAGCGGATTCGACGTCCACCACGACGGTGATCCGACTGAGGTCCTCGTCGTCGGTGGGGGCCACAGCCAGGGACTCGATGTTAAAGCCCCGGCGGGCGAACAGGCCGGCCACCCGGGCCAGCACCCCGAACTTGTTCTCTACCGTAACCACCAGGGTGTGGTAGCGGTTCTTGGAGGGCCCGGCGCTCACCGTTCCTGGTCCTCCTGGGACGGCGGCACCACGATGTCGGAGTTGGCGGCCCCGGACGGCACCATCGGGAAGACCTTCTCGTCCGCGGCCACCCGGAAGTCGATGACCACCGAGCGGTCATCAATCTCGTTGGCCTTGGCGATGGCCGCCGGAACTTCCTCGGGACTGTCCACCCGCATGCCCACACAGCCCATGGATTCGGCCCAAGCCTTGTAGTCGGGGACGTCCTGGGAGAGGTGGACCTCAGAGAGCCGCTCCTCGTAGAACATGTCCTGCCACTGACGGACCATGCCCAGGTAGGAGTTGTTCAACAGCGCCACCTTGATCGGAATATTCTCCACAGTGGAGGTGACTAGTTCCTGGGCCGTCATTTGGAAACAGCCGTCGCCGTCCACGGCCCAGACCATCCGGTCCGGGCACCCGACTTTTGCCCCGATAGCCGCTGGTATTGAGAAGCCCATGGTGCCGAGGCCGCCCGAGTTGATCCAGGTGTAGGGGTGTTCGAAATTCCAATACTGGCTGGCCCACATCTGGTGCTGGCCGACCCCCGATGTAACGATCGTGTCCTCCGGAGTGGCGTCTCGCAACTGCTCGATCACGTATTGCGGCTTGAGCCTGTCCCCAGGCGCCGACGGTTCGTAAGTGAGAGGGAACCGCTCCTGCCAACCGCTAATCCGGGAGCGCCATGCTGTCCGATCGACATTTCCGACCCCGCCGGCGGCTAGCGCGGCCACTAGGGCCTCGATGGCCACCCGGCAGTCGCCCTGGATGGCCACGTCGGGCCGACGGACCTTGCCTAGTTCGGCCGCGTCGATGTCAACGTGGACAATTTGGGCGCCCGGAGCAAACCCGTCGATCCGCCCGGTCACCCGATCGTCGAACCGTGCGCCAAGGGCCACCAGAAGGTCGGCTTCCTGCATGGCGGTCACCGCGGTGAAGTTGCCATGCATACCGGGCATACCCAGACACAAGTCATGCCCGTCCGGGAAGGCACCCCGGGCCATAAGCGTGGTCACCACGTGGATGCCGCTCAGCTCGACCAGTTTGCGCAGCACTTCGGAGGCCCGGGCCTTGAGGACTCCGCCGCCCACGTAGAGAATCGGACGTTCGGCGGTCCGGATCAAATCGGCGGCCGCTTCGATGGCTGACTGGTCCACCCCGGTGCGGGGGTGGTAGCCGGGCAGGTCCATCTCCACATCGCCGGTCCACTCCATGGCCGATCGAGGGTTCTTTGGGTCGACGATGTCCTTGGGGATATCGACCAGCACTGGGCCGGGTCGACCGGTGGTGGCGATGTGAAAGGCCTCCTTGACCGTCCTGGGGATGTCTTGGGCTTCGGTGACCAGGAAATTGTGTTTGGTGACGGCCATGGTGATTCCGGTGGTGTCGCACTCCTGGAAGGCGTCGGTGCCGATGGCTGGTAACGGCACCTGGCCAGTAACTACGACCAGTGGGGTCGAATCCAGGTAGGCGTCGCAGAGGGGAGTGACAATGTTGGTGGCTGCCGGCCCGCTGGTCACCATGGCCACCCCGGGACGTCCGGTGGCCTGGGCATAGCCCTCGGCCATGTGCCCGGCTCCCTGTTCGTGCCGCACTAGGACGTGGCGGATTGACGAATCGATTATCGGGTCGTAGACCGGAAGGATCGCCCCGCCGGGCAGCCCGAACATGACCTCGACGCCCTCCTCCTCGAGGGCGCGGATCAGGGCTCGACCGCCATCCATCTGCATTGTCGACTCCGCTTGGCCTTGGGATGTGTTTGGGAACTAGGCGAAAAAACATTCGACCTCCCGTACGGGAGGTCGAGGCACGCAACCGTCGCGATGGAACGCGTGCCTAGTGCGTTACTACGACCTGGTGGGCGGGCGACGACTGCATGGACAACCAGTATCGCCGCCTGCCCGGTGCCCCACAACCTGATTGGCTCTCAGGCCTGGGTGACCGCACCTTTCTCGGCCCCTTGGGCGAGGGCGGCGTACTTGGCCAGGAAACCAGTTTTGTAGCGGGGCTGGAACGGTTCGAGGTTCCGTCGCCGCTCGGCCAACTCGGCCTCGTCGACTGCCAGTTCGATTGAA
>JAKUSA010000061.1 GCA_022449565.1 Acidimicrobiales bacterium
GATCTTCGGAGGTGCCCTGCTCGGTATCTTCGCCAGCTTCAACTTCTGGTGGCCCAAGGTGTTCCGGCACCTGCTCGACGACAAACTAGGCAAGTCGAACTTCTGGACCATGCTGATCGGGTTCAACCTGACGTTTGGTCCCATGCACATCGTCGGCCTCCAGGGCATGTCACGGCGGGTCCACACCTACAGCCCGGGGTTCGGCTTCGAACTCTGGAACCTGGTTGAAACGGTCGGTGCATTCATCATCGCCGTTGGAGTTCTGTTTTTCCTTGTGAACGTGGTTCGGTCGGCCCGGCGGGCCCGGGGCCGCCCGCCGGTCGGCCCTGACCCTTGGGACGCCCGCAGCCTGGAGTGGCTCACCCCCAACCCCACACCGGTCCACAACTTCGACGAGGTACCCACCGTGGAGGGCCTCGACGAGTTCTGGCACCGCAAGTACGGGACCGACGATGACGGCCGCGTGGTCCGGGTCGCCACCGCCGAGGAGGTTTGCCAGGACGGGTCGGCCACCGACGTCCACCTGCCCTCTCCGTCCTACTGGCCGGTCGTGTTTGCAGCGGGTATGCCCCTCGTGGCCTACGGGCTGATCTACACCCTGTGGCTTTGCGTGCCCGGGGCCGTGCTGATCCTCACGGCTATCTACGCCTGGGCCTTCGAACCCGTCGACGACCCCGATTCAGACCACGGAAGCCATGGTGACGGCGGTTACGGCTCGAAGAGCGCCGACCCAGATGCCGGGGAGGCCACCGTTGACTGACTCCACGGCGACGGCCAACGACCACCTGACCGGCACCGGTCTGTCCAACAACAAGCTGTTGATGTGGGTGTTCCTCGGGTCCGAGTGCCTCCTGTTCGGCGGCCTGATCTCCACCTACCTGATCTACCGGAGTCGGTTTGCCGCCGGACCGGCACCCGGTGACATTTTCGATATCCCCTTCACCTCGGTCAGCTCGTTCGTGCTCCTGATGAGTTCGCTGACCATGGTGCTGGCCCTCTCCGCCCTCCAGCGGGGGGACATCCGCAACAACCGCCTGTGGCTGCTGACCACCGCGCTTTTGGGGTCGCTGTTCATCGGCGGCCAGGTATACGAGTTCACGACCTTCCTGCGGGAGGGCCTGGGCTACACCACAAGCCCGTTCTCCTCGGCGTTCTTCACCCTCACCGGCTTCCACGGTGTGCACGTCAGCGTCGGCATCGTCATGCTCATGTCGCTTTACGTATCCTCACTCCGAGGGAACCTGCGGCGCGAATCCGCCGAGACGGTTGAGATCGTCGGGCTCTACTGGCACTTCGTGGACGTGGTGTGGATCTTCATTTTCACCGTCATCTACCTGGTGCCTTCGCCCACTAGTTGACCCGAGGAGCGGACCGGATGGACAGTTCCGAGATCACAGAGGCCACAGCGGTCGAGGTCGTCGACCATGGAGACGACCACGACCACCCGTCGGACAACAAGTACATGCAGATCGCGGCGATTCTGGCTGTGCTGACCGCCCTGGAGGTCTCCACCTATTGGTTGAACATGCCCGGAGCGGTGCTCGTCCCGGCGCTCATGGTCATGATGGTCGTCAAGTTCTTCCTCGTGGCCGCATGGTTCATGCATCTGCGCTTCGACAGCCGGATGTTCACCCGTTTCTTCGTCACCGGTCTGGTGTTGGCCACCACGGTGTACCTGATCACCCTCACCGTGTTCGAGTTCTGGACCAAGGGCTGACCGTGTCCGGCTGCCCGGCCTGGAACGGCGGGTGGCGAGGACCGATTCAAGTTTTGTGCCGGCCCTGGTGCCGCCAATGATCTTGGCCGTCGTGGACCCATGGATCTGGAAACCCCATCCGGAGGTGTGGCTCCTGGTGTTGGCCATCGTCGCCTTCGGCTGGTGGGCCGCCCGGGTCATCGGACCGAAGGTGGTCCCGGCCGGCCAACCGGTGGTCACCGCGACGCAGAGGCGAACCTTCGCGTTGGCCGTGGTCCTGCTTCTGGTGGCTGCCGACTGGCCGATGCACGACATCGCCGAGGACCATCTCTACTCGGTACACATGGTCCAGCACCTGCTGATCACATTCATCGTGCCGCCCTTGCTCCTGTTGGCCACCCCGGCCTGGCTGGTCCGACTCCTCGTGTTGGAGGGCGACCTCGGTTCCCGGGTGCTACGGCGGCTGACCCATCCGGTGGTTGCCGGGGTGCTCTTTAACGCCCTGGCTGCTCTTACCCACTGGAGCGGCATCATCCGTCTATCAGCGGAGTCCGGGGGTTTCCACTACGCCGCGCACGTGACCATGTTCGTCTCGGCACTGCTCATGTGGATGCCGGTGGCCAGTCCGCTCCGCGAGCTACGCCTCTCACCCCCGAGCCAGATGGTTTACCTGTTCCTGATGTCGGTTATCCCGACGATCCCGGCGGCCTGGCTGACCTTTGCCGACGGCACTGTGTACGGCAACTACGACGACGGCTACGAGCTGTGGTCGATCAGCGTGCGCTCTGACCAGCAGGCGGCTGGACTCATCATGAAGTTGTTGGGCGGCGGCTACCTGTGGACGATCATCATCGTGAAGTTCTTTGCCTTCTCCCACCAGCACCACTCCACCCAGCAACTCCGACCCGCGGCCGGCCGTCGGCCCGCCGGACGCAATAGCGTCGGAGGGCCGGTCGGGCCTCCAGGCTAGGTTCGGGACCGTGATCGACCTCCGACTTCTGCGCCGGGACCCCGCGGGCGTCAAGGCGGCCATCGCCCGCCGGGGCGAGGACACCGGCCCTCTCGACCGGGTGCTCGAGGCCGACGCCCGGCAACGGGAGGCCGCCGAGGCTCGGGACCGGGTTCGCAACGAGATCAAGACCATCTCCCGGGAGGTGGGCGGACTCCACAAGGAAGGGAAGGCCGACCAGGCCTCGGACCTGCAGGAGCGGAGCAGGGCCCTGGGGGTCGAGGAGGTGGCCCTGGCCGCCGAGAGCGACGCCTTGCTGGCCGAAATCGCCGACATCCTGCTCCGAGTCCCCAACGTCCCAGCCGACCAATGCCCCGACGGGGCCGACCAGTCCGACAACGTGGTGGTGCGGGTTGAGGGCTACGACAAGGGTGGCTATAGCGACCACCAGCGGGTGCCCCACTGGGAGGTGGGCGAGGAGTTGGGGATCCTCGACGTGGAACGGGGAGCCAAGCTCTCGGGGTCGATGTTCGTCATGTACACCGGCGGTGGTGCCACCCTCTGCCGAGCGCTCGTGCAGTACGGCCTGGACCGCAACGCCGACGCCTACCGGGAGATGCGCCCCCCGACGCTGGTCCGTACTGAGACGATGACCTCGACCGGCCACCTACCCAAGTTCGCCGACGACGCCTACCACCTGGAACGGGACGACCTGTGGGCTATTCCCACCGCAGAGGTGCCGCTCACCTCCCTGGCCCGCGACGAGATCCTCGAAGAGGCCGACCTGCCCATGAAACTCATGGCCCACACCTCATGCTTCCGCCGTGAGGCCGGCTCGGCTGGTCGGGACACTCGCGGGCTCCTGCGGGTCCACGAGTTCGACAAGGTGGAGTTGCTGGCCTACACCACGCCCGACCAGGCAGCAGAGGTGCACGCCGACATCCTCGCCCGGGCCGAGGCGGCCATACTCGACCTGGGTCTGGCCTACCGGATTCTTGACCTGTGTGCCGGAGACCTGGGCAACTCCTCGGCCCGGACCTTCGACATCGAGGTGTACGCCCCGGGCGCCGACCAGTGGCTGGAGGTCTCCTCGGTGTCGTGGTTCAGCGACTACCAGGCTCGACGGGCCAACGTCCGCTACCGGCCCGCTGGGGAGAAGGGCACCGCGGTGGTCCACACCCTGAACGGGTCGGGCCTGGCCGTGCCCCGGGTCTGGGCGGCGGTCGTCGAGACCCACCGGCAGCCCGACGGTACGGTCGCTGTTCCTGAACCTCTCCGGCCCTACATGCGGGGTGCCGCCGCTATCGGATGAGTCGTCGGATAGTCGGTCCGACTCAGCCCGCGATGGCCAGCCCCAACCAGGCGGCGGCCACCCCCAACACCAGGGTCCCCGCCACGTGCCGGACGGCCGCAACACCCCCGGGCCCGTCAGCCAGGTTTGTCGTGTCGGCGGCGAAGGTGGAGAAAGTAGTCAGCGACCCCAGGCCCCCGGTGCCGACCACGGTCAGAGCCGGTCCAGTCCAACCACCCAGCAGCCCAAGGGCGAACGCCCCGACCACGTTGACGGCCAGGGTCCCCCGATGGCCGCCCGGCCAGCCGTCAGCGGCCAACCAGCGCAGCGTTGCACCCGACCCGGCGAGAGCAACGAAACACAGTGCGGTTGTCACCGGGTCATCCCGGCGCTGCGGCCGCCCCGGAAGGCGGCCAGGCCGCCCACCACCGAGGCGGCCAGGTAGGCGAGCCCGAGGGCACCGTCATCGTGGCGGAGCAGATCGGCCACCTCGACGGCGAAAGTGGAAAAAGTGGTCAGTCCACCGCACAGGCCTGTGCCGACAAGCAGCAGGGTCGAGGGTCGGGCCCGGCTCCCCATCAGGATGCCCAGTAGGCCACAGCCGACCAGATTGACCAGGAGCGTCGGCCACGGGAATTGGGGCGGAGTGACCGCGGCGAGTAACGCCCAGCGGGCGACCGCTCCGGCGGCACCACCCACGGCAACCAGTGGGAGGCCCCGGCGCCCAGTCACACCGTCGACCCTACCGGTCGCCCTTGGGCCCACCGGGCGGAGAGGCCGCTCGCCCCGTTCGACCGGTCAGTTAGCAGTCGGGCCAGGCCAGTCGCCGATAGCGGCCACCAGACCGTCGATAAGCAGGTCGAGTTGCTCGGCCCGGGGGGTGTCATCGGCGTCCGACCAGAAACCGTGGTCACGGTTCCAGCGCAGGCCGGGTGGGATCTCGACTTGGACACCGCCGTTGGGGGGGCGGTTGACAGGATTGTCGGGGTGTAGGCCCCGGAGGGGCCTGGGGATGGCAGCTACGTCGTCGACCACCCGATACTCCTCGGGCAGGACGCCTCGCAGATGGCCAGCCACATGCGAGGCCAACACCCGGTTGGTGCCGCCCAACAGGACGGCCCAGAAGTCGTCTTCCCTTCCGTACCCGTGGATCGACACCACTGTCTCGGATCGTCCCAGGAAGGCGGCTAACCGGCTCGATCCCTTCGGGTCGAAGCGGGTGGACGACAGGTGATGGCGCGACCCTTCAGGTTGGACCACGGCGTAGTAGGAAGCGCCAGTTCGCTCAGCCACCTCGCGGGCCACCGCTTCGGTGGCCCTTTCCAGGCCCCCGCCGTGAAGCGCGCACACCCCCAGTGTTGACCGCAGTTCCAGTTCCTCGACCACCCCAGGTACAGCCAACAGTCCGGCCAGGTCCTCGATGCGCTCCACGGCGTTCACCGGCGCCACTTCCCAAGAGTGGCCGAAGTGCTGAGCACCACGACCAGCAACACCGTGGCGGTTAGGAAAACCTCGAGGGGTACCGCCCAGCGGGTCGGGTCGCCGAACCACCCAGAGATCCGGCCTGGCCAACCGGCGATGACCCGCAGCGTGGGCACCACCACTAGGTCGCCCCGGTGGCCGAGGCCTTCGACTAGCACCCAGGCGCCGGCTACGACCCCCCGGAGGCTGGTGCGGACCCGCCGGTCAAGCGCCGGGTCGAGGCCCCAGGCGGCGAGGGTCATGATCACCATCCAGAGGGCCAGGCCCACACGGAGACCGCCCACCGCCGCCGTCCAGGCCGTCAGGTGCGACTGCAAGTCGCCGACCGCGTCGACGATGGGGTTGGAGGCGGTACCCGAGCCGTTGAGGATCCGGATCTCGTAGACGCCGTAGACGATGAGATAGGCACCACCGAGCATGAGGGCCAGGGCCCCGATGCGGTCGGTGAAGGGCAGCAGGCGTCGGAGGTTGCGGGCCAGACCTCCCCGGGCCACGGCTAACGACAGGGTCAGCGATGTGACCACCGCGGCCATCCCGGCTGCGAAGGCCAGGTAGACGGTCGTGCCCCCGACGATCCCTTCCCGGCTGAAACTGCCGGCCACCTGAAGCAGGAACAGGGGAGCAGCACAGCCCACCGAGACCAAGGCGTAGGAGACGCCGAATCCGAGTACCGACCACGCCTCAGCGGATCGAGGCCCCCGGGCCGGCCTGAGCAGGGAAAGGCTGCCCCGGCGGCCGGTGAGGAGGGCCAGCCCGTAGGGGATAAGGACTAGGCCGAGTACCACGGTGATCCACGGGGTTCGGCGTGCGATGGCCTCCTCGCTGACCAGGTGCGAGACAGCCAGGCCCAGCAGGCCGAAGACGGCGACAAACGAGACCGTGAGCAAGAGACTCACCCAGAGCCCCCTGACCACCTGTTCGGGTCGGGCCTCCTGATCGGCAGTGTTGCGGCCGATGAAATAGCCGAGCCAGGTCGGCAGCATGGCAAACCCACACGGGTTGATCGCGGTAGCGATCCCCAGGCTGAACGGAAGGGCCAGACCGACGTCGATCACGACAGGTGCTCCGCGATGGCTGCCTCGAGGCCGTCGGGGTCGATCGGTCCATGGTGTACGTGGGCCAGTGCTCCCGAGCGGTTCACGAACCCGGTTACTGGGAGGCCGACTGCTCCAAGGGCCGTGGTGAACCCGCCCTCCGGGTCCCGGCCCAGCAGGTAGGTGATTCCCAGGGCGTCAGCCTGCTCGGCGGACCGGGTTGGAGAGTCGCTGATGTTCACGCCCACGAAAAGGATCCGGTCTCCGTGGACCTGGTGGGCTGCCTCAAGGTCCGGCATCTCCTCCAGGCACGGGGCGCACCAGGTAGCCCACAGGTTGAACACAATGGGCCGACTATCGGTGGCGTGCAGTTTGCTGAGTGTGGTCGTGCCACCGCCGACGCCGAACTCCCGGTCCATAACACCCTCGGCGACCGTTGGCGCGGTCGTTGAACTGCAGGAGGCGACGAGGATTAGACCGACGATGAGCATCCGCCGCACGTCGGTGACGGTAGTCGGGGCCCGGCCCGGGCGGCGATGGGGCCGCTCGTGGCCGGGCCCCGTGGGGCTCGCCCACGGGCCGGGGCTCGCCGGAGCGTCACCCCGGACCGTTTGGGCGATCCGAACTCCCCGTGGCCGGGCCGTGGGTGGCCCGCCACCGTGGCGGAGGGGGACCGACTCTCAGGCTGAACGGAGTTCGACCTGAAGGTGGGCCGGTATGGGCACCACGGGGAGCTGATCTTCGGGCCGGGGCACCTTCGGTGGCCGGCCCCTGCGCCGCTTGGTGGCCAGGAGGTGGCCGTTGCGGAACAGTTGGCCGCCCCAAACCCCCCATGGCTCGCGTCGTTCAATAGCCGCCTCGAGGCAGGGCGCCAAGACCGGGCATTCGGCACAGATGCCCTTGGCCTGGGCGATGTCGCCGAGGTCCTCCGAGAAGAAGATTCCCGTCGGGACGCCGAGGCGCGCACAGGCAGCGTCCTGCCGCCAGATCTCCTCTTCGTACTCCAATGCAAACATGGTCGCTCTCCTTCTCGGGACCGGTGCTGAAAAATCAGAAAGGCCGCCGGATTTCTCCGGCGGCCTCGGGGTTTTGGTTGCGTTTCAGCTGGTCAGCTGGTTGCTCCCCAAGGTCGCCGGCACGTAGTCCAGAACCAGAACGTCTTGGCCCCGATCGGCGTCGGCAGATAGGACGACACCATCGGGTAGACGGCCGGATTCGCCGACACGAGTACGCGCGAATCGACGGCGCGTGCCCCGGCCGGCTGGCCGTGGTCGTGGCAGTGGATGGCGTTCGTCATCGTCTCGGGTTTGCCCTTTCGGGATGTCGAGTTCTCAGCCCGGTACCCGATTCTACGGGTACCACGCCTGGTGACCACCCAACACCGTGGTGTGAGGGCCGTCAAGTGATTTTCCGGAACCCGGGTTCAATCTACTATTTGAGCAGGTCAACTAGGGTTTTCGCCCTTCCGGACCGCCCTGGTACTAGACGATTCGGTAGGTCTTAGCCCCGTTTTTCTCCGACCGGGTGGCTTGACCGAGTAGCCACAGGTGCTCCAGATGAGCGTAGGTCTCGCTAGCTGCCATGTCTCCCCACGACCGCTCCTTGAACAGCCGCCGCATGTAGTCCTCGACTGGGGCGTCGCCGAGTTCAAGGCCGGCCTCCCGGATCACCTGTAGCCGGTCCTCGTGGTGCCCGATGATGTCGTCAGCCCGGCCGGCGAGGTCGGTGAACGGGTGTCCGTGGGCAGGCAGCACCAGGTCCACCTCGGGCAGTTCCTTGGCACGCTCCAGTGATCGGAAAAACACAGCCAAAGGATCGTCGAGGGTGCCCATCCCGCTGATGTGCGGGGTAATGGTGGGCAGTACGTGGTCGCCGGACAGGAACAGTCCATCGACCGGGTCGTAGAGGCATAGGTGGTCGTGGGTGTGGCCGGGGGTGTGGACGGCCAACCAGGTTCGCCCCCCGAGCACCACTTCGTCGGTGTCTTCCACGGTGGTCGAGGGTTCTGGCACCCTGAACCCCCCAGCGGTGCTGTTCTTCCCGGCGCCTCCCCAACCGCGGATCTGGTCGACAGTGGGTGGTTCCCGCCGGGTGCCCCAAGGGGTGGTCTGGCGCATCCTTTGGCGGAGGCGTTCCAGGTCCTCGTCGTCGGCCAAGTCGAGAGACGCCGAATCGGGCTCGTCCCAGATGCTGTCGGGCCCGAACGTCGACGAGAAGGAGGAGTGGGTCAGGAGTTCCGCACCGTGTTCGGCCCGGAGTCGGTGTACTCCGCCGTAGTGGTCAGGATGGCTGTGGGTGGCCACGGTGGTGTGGACGTGGTCGAAGCGCGCGTCGAGTTGTGCCAGATGGTGACCGAGGGCTTCCCAGGTTGCCTGGTCGGGTAAGCCCGGGTCGACCAAGGTCAGACCACGGTCGTCCTCGAGCGCGTAGCAGTTGACGTGGCCGAGGCCGGGCATGGACACCGGAAGCTGCAACCGGTAGAGGCCCTTGGCCAGTTCGGTGACCGTGTCCGATGCCGGTTCCTGCTCCTGGCGAGTAGGACGCGACGGCTCCCCGCCGCCCGGTTCGTCAATGGGCACGGCGGTCACCGTAGGGGAGAGTCTGGTGGGCTCACGAAACGGATTAAGGCCGGGTGAACAGGTGTTCGCGGTAGTGGCGGAGTTCGGCAATCGACTCACGGATGTCATCGAGGGCCCGGTGTCCGCCGGTTTTCTCCGGGGCGGAGGAGGCCACTTCGGGATGCCAGCGTCGGGCCAGTTCCTTGATGGTGGACACGTCGATGGACCGGTAGTGGAAGTAGGCATCGACCTCGGGGAGGCTGGCGGTCAGGAACCGTCGGTCGGTGCCGATCGAGTTCCCGCAGAGAGGAACGGTGCCCGGCTTAGGGATGTGGCCCCGCAGGAAGTCGAGTGTGGCCTCTCCGGCCTCGCCGAGGTTGGTCGCGGAAGCGGCAATGGCGACCAGCAGGCCGCTGGAGGTGTGCATGGAACGAACCCGTTCGCTCATCCGGTCGAGAACCTTGGGGGGTTGGTGGACTGTCAGGTTGGGACCGACGGCGACCTCTTTGAGATCGTCGTCGGTGAGCAGGGTGGCGATCTCGACGATCACGTCGGTTGCGGGGTCGAGTCCGGTCATCTCGAGATCAAGCCATGCCAGCACGCCGTGGATCCTAAGGGCTGAGAGTGACGGCCCCGGGGTAGGCCTGAGGGGGGTCGGGCCTCTCCCGGCCCCGGCTAGGGTCGCCGCCGTGCTCGAGATCCCGATCGTGAGGCTCACGGATGGCGCCGTAGCCCCGGCCTACGCCCGTGAGGGTGACGCGGGCGCCGATCTGGTGGCTGCTGAGTCCGTCACCCTGACACCGGGTGGTGGTCGGGCGCTGGTTTCGACCGGAATGGCGATCGGCATTCCTGAAGGGTTTGCGGGTTTCGTCCAACCCCGTAGCGGCCTGGCTCTGAGGCACGGGGTGACCTGCTTGAACACCCCGGGCCTCATCGATTCGGGGTACCGGGGAGAGTTGAAGGTGCTGCTGGTCAACACTGACCCGGTTGAACCGTTCGAGGTGACGCAGGGTGAACGGATCGCCCAACTGGTCATCCAACGCGTCGAGGAGTGCTGCTTCACCGAGGTGGTCGAACTTCCCGGGTCGGAACGGGGCGAGTCCGGTTTCGGCTCCACCGGCCAGTGATCTCACTGAATCCGCGGCCAGCCTGGACCCCTAG
>JAKUSA010000062.1 GCA_022449565.1 Acidimicrobiales bacterium
TCCAGCTTGGTAACTGTCGCCCGGCATCATCGGGAACAACAAGAGGTTCTCCACCCCTAAGAGGTCCCTGTACCACCCGATCTGCTCACCCACTTCGTCGGCGGAGCCGACGAGCCAGATCTTCTGTTCGAGGGACTCCTCAAGGGATGGGATCAATCCGGCCTTGGCCGGCTTTCCGTCCGGACCCATGTAGCCCTTACTCCAGCCGTAGGGGCCGAGGAACTTCCACATCTCGTCGTGACCAGGACGGACCCTGGCCATCGCCTCCTCGCGGGTATCGGCCACGCACACACACCGGACTAGCGTCCGTTTCTCCCCTGGCTCCAGTGTTCGACCGTGGACTTCCTCAAAGACCTCGGCAAACCGGTCCCAGTTCCGTTTGGTAAACGTGGGGTGGTTGTTCCAGAACACGCCACCCCAGCCCCGGCGGGGAACCTGCTCGAGGGTGGGTGGCGAGGTGATGGCCTGCCAGGTCTCGAACGGGTGGAGGGGCCGGGGTACGAGCGTCAGTTCCTGGACTGTTCCGCCGCGGTCCGGGATCCCGGGTGGTGGCAGGTCGTAGACCTCGCCGTGGTAGGAGAAACGTTCCTCGGTGAGAGCCAGTTGGATCACATCCATGGCCTCGTCGAACTGCCGGCGGTTGGACTCGTCGGCGGCCGCCTTATCAGGGTTGTCAAAACTCCCGATTCGGGTACCCAGCGTCTCGGACTCCCGTGGGACGGTGCCCCGCCCGACGCCAAGGATCCCCCGACCTCCGGAGAGGTTGTGCAAAGTGGCGAAGTCCTCGGCCAGGCGGAGCGGATGCCACTGAGGGACGATGTTGAAAGCCATCCCGATCCGGATTCTCTGGGTGCGCTCAGCGATGACCGCACCCAGGAGGATGCCGTTGGGAACCACTTCGTAGCCCTCGTGCTGGAAGTGGTGCTCGGCAAGCCAGTAAGAGTCGTAGCCCAAGTCGTCACAGACCACGGCCATGTCGATGACCCGCTCGGTGGCCTCCCACGCTTCCTCGCTGGTGGACCGGCGGTCGGTGGAGGCCGGCGGGCCGGGACCGGCGTCGTCCATCTCCACCCCGCCAAAAAGGAACACACCGGTACGCATCAGGCCACTCTAGGCAAGAGCCAACTTCCCGGTCGCAGCCACCGATCATTATGGTTTCCGACCACCAGATCCCGACCGAACCAAATCGGACAAAGCGCCGCGCCGTGGCCAGGAGATGTACAGAGGAAAAAGTTTGCCTACCGACCCCGTCGAGACACACAGCGGCTCCCTAGCCTTCGAGGCCATCGGGATGACCTTTCCGGACGGCACCGAAGCGCTCCGGGAAATAAGCTTTTCCCTGGGAAAGAGCGAGTTCGTGACGGTCGTCGGCCCGTCAGGCTGCGGCAAATCCACTCTGCTCAGAATCGCATCCGGGCTGTTGGAGCCGACCGCCGGGTCGGTCGACATCGACCGTGAGCGACTCGGCTACGTCTTCCAGGACGCGACCCTGCTCCCCTGGCGCACCGTGCAGGGCAACGTCGAACTGTTCGCCGAACTCCACGGCATCCCGCCCGATGAGCGGCGCCTCCTGGCCCGGGAGACCATCGACCTGGTTGGCCTGCAGGGCTTCGAGGGCCACTACCCGAAATCCCTTTCCGGTGGGATGAGGATGCGCTGCTCGCTGGCCCGATCACTAACCCTCAAACCACCGGTGTTCCTGTTTGACGAGCCGTTCGGGGCCGTTGATGAGATCACCCGCGAGCACCTCAACGACGAGACTCAGCAACTGTTCCAACAGGAAGGGTTCGCCGGGCTTTTCATCACCCACTCGATCAGCGAGGCCGTGTTCATGTCGACCCGGGTGCTGGTGATGTCAGCCCGACCGGGGCTGATCGTGGCCGAGTTCGAGGTTCCCTTCGACTACCCGCGGCCCCCGGAACTGCGGTTCGACCCAGCATTCGCCGAGCTCTGCGGACAGGTGTCCCATGAACTACGGGGGTACCACTCGTGAACGGCCTCAACGAGCGCCCGTCGGCCGGGGCCTCCCATCAGGCCGGTCGACCCAGCCGACTTCGAAGGGCCCTAGAAGTGACCTTGCCACCGATGGTGGTCTTGGTCGTGTTGGTCGGGGGCTGGTACTACGTCACCTACGGCGTGCTGACCGAAACTCGTCGTTTCCTGCTGCGACCAGTCCACAAGGTGATCGAGGTGGGATTCCTGGACGGGGGGAATCGCACCGACGCGTTGGAGGCCCTGTGGTCCAGCACCCGGGTGGCCTTCATCGGTCTGGTCATCGCCATCTGCATCGGATTCTCGCTGGCCATCCTTATGAGCCAGGCCAAGTTCTTCGAGCGGGCCATCTTCCCCTACGTGGTGGTCGTCCAGGCGATGCCCATCCTGGCCATCGTGCCGCTGATCGTCTTCTGGTTCGGTACGGGCCAGCAGGCGCGGGTCATCGTGTGCGTAATCATCTCGCTCTTCCCGCTGGTCGCCAACACCCTCCACGGGCTGCAGTCGGCCGAACAGGGGATGCACGACCTTTTCACCCTGCACCACGCCAGTCGGTCGGTCAGGTTGCGCAAACTCATGTTCCCAGCCGCGCTGCCCTTCATCTTCACCGGCTTGCGGATCTCGGCCGGACTGTCAGTGATCGGAGCCATTGTCGGTGACTTCTTCTTCGCCAGGGGCGACATCGGGATTGGCCAGCTGCTGCGACGGCACGCCAACCAGCTCAACGGCGAGGAGCTCCTGGCTGCCGTGATCCTCTCGTCGGGGCTCGGGGTGACGGTCTTCCTGGTCTTCGGCGTCATCCGGGACCGGGCTGTGGGGCGGTGGCACGAGGCGACCTCCGGCCGGTCCTGACCCCTCGACCGCCTCAGCGAGCGGCCACCACAGCGACCTCGATCTTCCACGACGGCTGGGCCAGTTCGGCCACCACCACCAATGTGGACGCAGCCAGATGGCCGCTGAGGGCCTGATCCCGGGCCGCCATCACCGGCGCAAGGTCCTGGCCGGGAACCACGTAGGTGGTCACCGACACGACGTCGGCCATACCCAGGCCCGCCTCGTCGAGGATGGCCGCCAGGTTGGACCACACCACCTCGGCCTGAGCGGCAATTCCTTCGGGCACCACGCCGTCGGGCCCCACTGGAACAACCCCGGAGGTGTGCAACAACTGCTGCGGTCCGTCGGCCAGGACCCCATGGGCGTAGTGGGCGGCCGGGGGCGCAATACCGTCGGGCCGGACGGGAGTGAGGTCCACGGCGGGCGACGCTAGCGCTCCATCCCTCGGGCTAGCGTCCCCCGCCGTGGACCCCCGGATCGCCCTCTATTTCCAGGACAAGCATTCGATCGCCTACGAGTTGGGAATGGCGCGGTACGCCGAGGAGCGGGGCATCACCGAGATCTGGCAAGCCGACACCCGCCTGGCCAGAGACTGCGTGGTCATGATGAGCGCCCTCCTTACCGGTACCGAAACCACCCGGGTCGGATCCGGGGTGCTACCGATCTGGACCCGCAACCCGGCGGTTATCGCCGCCACGTGGAGCACTCTTTGGGAGATGGCCGGGACCGGCCCGGACGGGCGGGGGCGGGTGATGCTGGGCCTCGGAGCCTGGTGGGAGCCGATCAGCTCACGGGTCGGCGAGCGACGCCACCGTCCCCTGCAGGCCATGCGGGAAAACATCGAGGCCATCCGGTGCCTGTTCACCATGGAGGAAGTCAGCTATGCCGGCGAGTTCGTCAACCTGGACCGGGTCCGCCTGGACGTGGCCTACGGCGATGTCGGACCACGGGACGTCCCGATCTACCTGGGGGCCACCGGACCGAAGATGTTGGAGCTGGCCGGTGAGATCTGCGACGGAGTGGTCCTGAATTACGTGGTCACCCCCGACTACGTCCGCCGGGCCATTGACCGGGTAGCCGCAGGAGCAGCCCGGGCGGGCCGTCAGCTCGACGAAATCGACCGGCCAGAGTTGCTGGTTTGCTGCCTGTCCGACGACGACCCGGACGAGGCACTTCGGACCGGTAAATCGTTGGTGGCCTACTACCTGGGCACCGAGCCACACATTGTGGAAGCCAGCGGGGCCGACCCGGACCTGGTGGCACGGATCGCCGAGGTTGTCGGATGGCCGGCCACCGAGGCCGACTACCGGAAAGCGGCCGACCTTGTTCCCGGCGACCTCGTCCGCTCGCTCATGGCCGTCGGCACCACGACCCAGTGCCGAGACGCCGTGGCGGCCTACCTGGACGCTGGGGTGACCTGTCCGATCCTCTACCCGCTCATGGATGACATGGTCCCGGTCATTGACGGCTTCGCCGGCTGGGCCCCCTGATGACCGCCACCCTCCTCGACGGCGGCGCGGTGGTCACCGTCGACGACGAGGGCACGGTGTGGGACCCCGGGTGGGTCCTGGTCGACGATGACCGGATCGCCCAAGTGGGCGGTGGCCAGGCCCCGGCCGAGGTCTGCCGGGCCGCCGATGAGGTGATCGAAGTATCGGGTTGCGCTGTCATGCCCGGCATGGTGAACGGACACACCCACTTGTTCCAGACCCTCTTCCGGGGCCTGGCCGACGATAAACCGCTCCTCGACTGGTTACGCGACTGCATATGGCCGGGGGCCACCGAACTGGACGCCGAGGCGGCACACGCCGCGGCGACCCTGGGGCTAATCGAGAACCTCCGGGGTGGCGCCACCACCGTCGTAGACCACCAGTACATCCACGCCGATCCGATGATCGACGATGCGGTATGCCGCGCTGCAGCTGAGGTCGGAACGCGCTTCGTGCTGGCCCGAGGGTGGGCCGATCGTAACTACCACCCGCCGTTGACCGAATCGGCCGACACGGTTCTTCGGCGGATCGGCCCGGTGGCCGAGGCCTGGCACGGAGCCGAGGACGGTCGGATCCGGGTCGGCCTGGCTCCCCTGATCCCCTGGGGATGCTCGGACGGCGCCATGCGGGCCACCGTGGCAGCCTGCCGATCGTGGGGTGGCTCCACTCACCTCCACTGCGCCGAGACGGCCATCGAGGTGGAGATGAACCTCGAGGAGCGTGCGGTACGCCACGTCTACTGGCTGGAGTCGCTGGGGGTTCTCGGTCCCGACGTGCAACTGGCCCACGCCGTGTGGCTCGACGATGGAGAACTCGACCTAGTCGCCCGACGGGGCGCATCGGTTGTGCACTGCCCGGTTTCCAACATGTACCTGGGCTCCGGGGTGGCCCGGGTCCGCGACATGCTCGACCGGGGCATAACCGTGGCCCTAGCCACTGACGGGCCGGGTAGCAATAACCGGCAGGACATGTTCGAGGCCTGCAAGGCCGCGGTGCTGCTCCAGAAAGTCAACCGACTGGACGCCACGATTCTCCAACCCGAGGAGGTTCTGGCCATGGCCTGCCGGAACGGAGCCCACCTGGTCGACCAGGGTGACGATCTGGGGGCCGTCGAACCGGGACGCAAAGCCGACCTGGTGGTCGTCGATCTCGGCTCGCCGTTCATCGCCCCTGTCCACCGGATACCTTCGGCCCTCGTCTACTGCGCTACCCCCCGCGACGTTCTCCACGTCATGGTCGACGGACACCTGCTGCTCAGGGACCGCCGGCTCACCCGAATCGACGAGGAGGTCGCCCTCCGTCGGGCCGAGGAAGCGGCCCGACGGGTGTTCACCAGGGCAGGCATCAGCACCCGCCTAACCTGATCCGGACCCCGACCCGCCGGTCGGGCTGGCATCAGTGGTAATTTTGGTTTCGGATAATCCAGCAACGCTCGACCGCGAGGCGCACCCCCGGGAGAGCCGAGCATGACCCACCGGGGATTCGTTCCACGGCGAGGACGCCAATGCCTCGAGCACTCACCTACCACCGACCGGCCTCCCTGGACGATGCACTGGCCCTCCTGGCCCTGGAGGACCACGTCCCCCTGGGCGGTGGCACAATTCTCAATGCCGACGACGACCCCACACCGGTCGCCATGGTCGACCTGCAGGCCCTGGACCTAGGCGGCATCACCCCCGACGGTGACGAAGTCACCATCGGAGCCACCACCTCGCTTCAAGAAATCGCCAACGACGACCGGGTACCTGAGGTGATCCGACGAGCGGCCAGGGCCGAGTTGCCCAGCACCCTGCGGACACTGGCCACCCTCGGCGGAACGGTGGCCGCGGCCGGCCCAGACAGTCTCCTGTTCGCCGCCCTACTGGTCCACGAAGCACGGGTTGACTCTGTCGGCCCCGACGGGAAGTCGGACCATGCCCTGGCCGACCGACCGGTCAGCTCCGGCGGACTGGTGGTCTCGGTGTCGGTGGCCACCGATGGTTTCTCGACCCACGAGGGCACCGGACGCACTCCGGCCGACACGCCGATCGTCTCAGCCACCGCTCGACGGACCGACCAGAGGATGCTCCTGGCCCTGACCGGGGTAGCCGACAGGCCGACCCTTGTCGACCCCAACGACCCGACCGCGTCCCTCGACCCGGTGGGTGACTTCAGGGGAAGCGCTGGCTACAGGCTGCACCTGGCTGGCGTGCTGGCTGCCCGGGTTGTTACCGCCTCCGGAGGTGGGACCTGATGAAGATCACCCTCGAGCTCAACGGCGTCAGCCGCACCCTGGAGTGCCAAGTCCACGAGAGCCTGTTCAGGGTCCTTCGCCGGGAAGGAATGGTCAGTGTCCGGTTCGGTTCGGCCTCCGGTGAAACCGGCGCCTCGGCAGTGCTTCTCGATGGGCGGTTGGCCAGCAGCGAGGTGATCCTGGCCGCCCAGGCCGAAGGACACTCCGTGACCACCGTCGAGTCGCTCAACACCGACTCGTCGCTCCATCCCATCCAGGCCGCTTTCGCCGCCACGGGGGCCATGCAGTCCGGGTACTCGACGCCGGCCATGGTGTTGGGCACCCTGGCCCTACTGGAGGCCGACCCCGACCCGGACGACGAGACCATCCGAGACATGCTCTCAGGGATCTTGGACCGGGAGACCGCCTACGTGAAGCCGGTAGCCGCCGTTCGCCAAGCGGCCTCCGTACTACGGGGTGCCGAGGCCGAACCCTTCCGACCGCTGATCACCGAGGCCATGACCGATGGGCGAAACCCGGTCGATGTCGACCCGGCTGATCCGGCACCCGACGCGCCTTCCGCCGTTCCCCGGCTGGTGCCATCCCGTGACGTCCCACCTACCTCGGTGGTCGGCCAACCCGAGGTCAAGGTGGACGCTCTTCGCCTTGTTAAGGGGAACCCGGCTTTTACCGCCGACTTCGAAACACGGGGCCTGTTGCACGCCAAGGTCCTGCGCAGCCCCCACGCCCACGCTCGGATCACGGCCATCGACGACTCGGCGGCCCGGGCGCTGCCCGGGGTACACGCGGTGCTCCACCACGGGAACGTGGAACGAATCAAGTACGCCTCAGGAGGCCAGTCGTATCCGAACCCCAAGCCCTACGACCAGGTGAGCTTCGACGACAAGGTCCGCCACGTCGGCGACCGGGTGGCCGCGGTGGCCGCCGACACCCCAGAGATCGCCGAAGAGGCCTGCCGCCTCATCCAGGTGGACTACGAGGTGCTGCCCGCGGTGTTCGATGAACTGGAAGCGGGAGGCGAGGGGGCACCGGTCGTCCACGACGAGGCCGACACGGTCGATATCGCCGACAGGGAAAACAACCTGGTCCACCACATCTACGCACAGCGAGGCGACGTGGACGCCGCACTGGCCTCAGCCGAGAAGGTCTACGAGCAGACCTTCCGGGTTCATCAGGTCCAACAGTGCCCGATCGAACCGCATATCTCGGTGGCCTGGCTGGATAGTGACGAACGAATGGTGGTGCGCACCGCCACTCAGGTGCCGTTCCATACCCGCCGGATGCTGGCCCCCCTGATTGGCATGGACATCAAAGACGTCCGGGTGATCAAGCCCCGGATCGGCGGTGGCTTCGGGGTGAAGCAGGAGATGCTGATCGAGGACATCGTGGCCCATCTGGCCATCGCCACCCGCCGCCCAGTGCAGTTGGAGCTGACCAGGGCCGAAGAGTTCTATGCCAGCCGGACCCGCCACCCTCAGACCCTCACCTACCGGACCGGGATCGACGTTGACGGCAACCTGGTCGCCCAGGAACTCCGGCTGGTCGGCAACACCGGTCCGTACGGCACCCACGGGTACACCGTGCAGGTGGTATCCGGACTACGGGGGTTGTCTTCATACAACTGCGACAACAAGCGCTTCGACTGCGACGTGGTGTACACCAACATCCCGGTCCCCGGCGCCTACCGCGGCTACGGAGGCCCTCAGGCCCTTTTCGGTCTGGAAGCCCACATGGAGGACATCGCCCTCGACCTAGGAGTTGACCCGATCGACTTCCGGCGCCGCAACTGGGTGAAGGTCGGGGACGAGATGAACATCGCCCCTCATCTCGGTGAGCAGGGAACCACTGAGGAGGTACTGGACGAGTACCCGCGGATCGCCTCTAACGGGATCGAGGAGTGCGTCGCCCAGGGCGCTCGGGCTATCGGCTGGCACCGTCGCCTTGACTCCTCATGGCGGGAGCCGGTAGAGCGACCGAACATCAGGAGGGGGCTGGGCTTCGCCTTTTGCATGCACGGCACGGCTATCCCGTTCCTGGACATGGGTGGTTGCAGCATAAAACTCAACGATGACGGTTCATTCAACATGCTTGTGGGTGCCACCGACCTGGGTACGGGCGCCGACACGGTGCTCGGCCAGATCGCCGCAGAGGTACTCGGTGTGCCCCTGAACGACATCAAGGTGTACTCGTCGGACACCGACGTCACGCCATTCGACACGGGCGCTTACGCCTCCAGTACCACCTACATCTCCGGAACCGCGGTAAAGAAAGCGGCCGACGTCGTCCGGATGAGGCTCAAGGAGCGGGCAGCCATGTTGCTGGGGATTGAAGCCCCGTGCTCGATCGAGTTACGGGACAGGAAGGCCTGGGCACCTGACGGCCGGTCGGTGAGCCTGGCCGAAATTGCCCTCGACTCGCTGCACCTCAACGAGCAGGAGCAGATCATGGGCACCGGTTCACACGTCTCTCCCGATTGCCCACCGCCGTTCGCGGCCCAGTTCGTCGAACTCGAGGTGGACATCGACACCGGCCAGGTGACAGTGGTGAAGATGGTGATGGCGGTGGACTGCGGCGTGGCCATCAACCCGATCACGGCCAGCGGCCAGGTCGAGGGAGGCATGCTCCAGGCCCTCGGCTACGCCCACTGCGAGGAGATCGTCCTCGACGGGGACGGGACGATGGTCAATCCTTCGTTCGGCCCCTACCCCATCTACCGGGCCGACGAGACGCCGGAGACCGAAGTTTTCCTCGTCCAGACCATGGAGGACAGCGGTCCGTTCGGAGCAAAGGCGGTCGCCGAGATTCCCAAGGACGGGGTTGCGCCAGCGGTCCGGAACGCCATTTTGAACGCCACCGGAGCCCGCATCAACGAGCTGCCCTTCACGCCGGAGCGCGTCCACCGGGCTCTGCACCGCACCTGACCATGGGCCCGGGAGCCGGCCTGCTGGTCTTACCGAGCTGGCTGGTCGACGACCCGACCCAGGTGCCCCGGGCCGACTGGGGTGTACGGGTAGTAGACGGGATGGTGGGCGAGGTGGGCCCCAACGAAGACCTGTCCGTCAACCACCCGGACGACGAGGTGGTAGTCGCCCCGGATTCGATTCTTTTGCCCGGATTCGTGAACGCCCACGCACACCTCTACGGGGTACTGGCCCACGGCATCCCGATGGGGACGGCACCGGACGGCTTCTGGCCGTTCCTGGAGGACTTCTGGTGGCCACTGGTCGAGGACCGACTAGACCATGACATGGTTGGGGCGGCCGCCGACTGGGTGTGTGGCGAGATGCTGGGCAGCGGCACCACCACGTTCTGCGACATCCTCGAAGCCCCCCTCTGCCTGCCTGGGGTGCTGCCGGTGGAAAAGGCCGTGGTTGACCAGTGGGGCCTGCGAGGAGTGCTCTGCTTCGAGGCCACGGAACGCCTCGGGGCCGACGTCGGCCAACGGGGCCTCGACGAAAACGTGTCCTTCATCGAATCCTGCCGGGACGGTGACCTCTTGTCACCGATGATGAGCATCCACACCACGTTCACTTGCTCGAACGACTTGATCCGCCAGGCCTTCGGGTTGGCCGAAGAACACGACGTTCTCCTTCACGCCCATTGC
>JAKUSA010000063.1 GCA_022449565.1 Acidimicrobiales bacterium
GCCAAGATCGGCGCATAATCTTCCCCTCCGAGTCCGATTACAAAAGAACCGGGCCGCCCAACACGTAAAGGGGCCCGGATTCTCATTGTTGGTACGGGACTATCCCGTACCGTGCATAAGCCGGCGAGTTCACCATGGCACTGGGGGGGCGTCAAACCACCTGTGGCTCGCTCAGGGGCCTACTACGGATTAGAGGATCTAGCCCCAACGGCCGGGGAGGCGCCTCAGTGCTGACGGTTACCCCGTCAATCCCCCAGACCGAGACCCCAAATAACCAATTAGTCGCCCAACCACCTGGATGGGCGCGGATATGGTGGCTTCGCCGTGCCCGCCCACGCCTCCTGAGCGAGGAACCATGACCGACCGAGACCTCGAACGGCTGGCCATCGCCGTCGTACGCGGCCTGGCTATGGACGGGCCCCACGCCGCCCGGTCGGGACACCAGGGAGCAGCGATGGCCCTGGCCCCGCTGGCCCACGTCCTCTGGACACGGGTCATGCACTACGACGCCTCGGACCCCTCCTGGCCCGACCGAGACCGCTTCGTCCTGTCGGCCGGCCACGCCTCGATCCTCCTCTACTCCATGCTCTACCTCACCGGATACGGACTGACTCTCGATGATCTACGGTCCTTCCGACAGTGGGGGTCGGCCACACCCGGACACCCGGAAGTGGGGACCACCGTCGGCGTGGAAGTCACGACTGGGCCGCTGGGGCAGGGTCTGGCCAACGCCGTGGGCATGGCCATCGCCGAGCGCAATCTGCGAGCCCGCTTCGGGTTCGAGGTCAGTGACCATCGGACCTGGGTGGTGTGCGGCGACGGGGATCTTGCCGAAGGACTCAGCCACGAAGCGGCCTCGCTGGCCGGACACCTGGGCTTGGGTCGTCTAGTCGTCGTGTACGACGACAACCACATCACTATCGATGGACCCAGCGAACTAGCCCTGTCCGACAATGCTCCAGCACGATTCCAGGCCTACGGCTGGCACGTGGTGGACCTGGGTGAGATGGCCGACGACACCGAGGCGATCGAGGCCGCACTCCGCGAGGCCTCCGGTGACGAACGGCCCTCGCTGGTGGTCCTCCGCTCCCACATCGGGGCACCTTCGCCCGACGTCGACACGGCCGCGATACACGGCTACTCCCTAAAGGAGGAGGCCATCGCCGAAACCAAGCGCCGCCTGGGACTCCCCGATGACCAGAGCTTCTGGGTTCCCGACGATGTACTTGCCCTCTACCGTGACGCTGGCCGGCGCGGCTCTGCCGATCGGGCGGCCTGGGAGGTCCGGATCGCCGCCCTGGGCGATCGGCGCGTCGAATGGGACGCCGCTCAGGCCGGAACCGGGGTCCCCGGGTGGGAGGATCAGCTGCCCAGCTGGGAGCCCGGCGAGGTAATCGCCACCCGGAAGGCCAGCAACGCCTGCCTACAGGCGCTGGCTAACGAGGTGCCCGGAATCATCGGCGGCGGTGCCGACCTAACCGGAAACACCGGTACCACAATCACCGGTCACGGCGTCCAGGCCCGGGACTGTCCCGAAGGTCGACAGATCTATTTCGGCGTCCGAGAGCACGCTATGGGAGCTGTCAGCAATGGCCTGGCCCTTCACGGCAGCCACCGACCCGTTGCCGGCACATTCCTGGTGTTCAGTGACTACATGAGGGGAGCTGTCCGCCTGGCGGCCCTCAGCCGAGCTCGGAGCATCTTCGTCTGGAGCCACGACTCGGTCGGGGTTGGCGAGGACGGACCGACCCACCAACCGGTCGAGCACGTGGCTGCGCTACGGGCCATCCCAGGCCTCGACGTCTTCAGGCCCGCCGACGCCAATGAGACAGTCGGGGCGTGGAAGGCAGCCATCGACGCCGACGGACCCACCGCGCTGCTCCTGACCCGACAGGACGTTCCGGTACTCGTCGGGACCACCGACTGGGGTGCAGTAGCTTGCGGGGGGTACGTACTCGCTGACTCTGACCGGCCACTCGACGTGGTCATCATCGGTACGGGCAGCGAGGTAACCGTGGCTCTCGAGGCTGCGTCGAGACTCTCCGGCTCGGGGCGCGGGGTCAGGGTGGTCTCCATGCCTTGCCTCGATCGGTTTGCAGCCCAGAACGTCGACTACCGGGAGTCGGTTCTCCCGCCTGGTGTCCCGGCTGTTTCTGTCGAAGCCGGAAGCACCTTTGGATGGGCACAGTGGGCCGACACGTCGGTGGGCATCGACCGGTTCGGCGCCTCTGCGCCTGGCGAGCGGGTGATGTTCGAACTGGGAGTCACCCCCGAAGCGGTGGTCGCGGCCGCCGAGGACCTGCTATCGCCATGACAACCGGGACCAGCAACAACACCAGGAGACCAGAAGCATGAACCGACTCCACGCCCTCTACGACCAGGCGGGCCAGAGCCCCTGGTTGGACAACCTTCGACGGGGTTGGATCACCTCGGGGCAACTGGGTGAATGGGTAGACCGCGGGGTGCGAGGAATCACCTCCAACCCGACCATCTTCCAGAAGGCGATGACAGGGACCGACGCGTACGACCGGCAGTTGACCGACCTTTCCCACGAGGGTTGTTCGGTAGAGGAGAGCTACTGGTCGCTGGCTGTGCGCGACATAGTCGACGCTCTGGACGTCCTCCGGCCCGTCTACGACATCTCGAACGGTGTAGATGGTTTCGTATCGATGGAGGTGGACCCAGCCCTAGCTGCCGACACCGACGGGACGATCGGCGCCGCCCGGGCCCTCCACGAGAGGATCGCCCGTCCTAACCTGTACGTGAAGATCCCAGCGACACCGGAGGGTCTTCCGGCCATCCAGCGGATGATCGCGGAGGGTCGCAGCATCAACGTCACCCTGATCTTCTCTCTTGAGCGGTACCTCCAGGTCGTCGAGGCCTATCTGTCGGGCCTCGAGGAGTGTTCCGGTGACTTGTCGGGCGTCTCCTCGGTGGCCTCGTTCTTTATTAGCCGTACCGACACTGAAGTTGACCGGCGCCTCATCGAACTGGGGTCGCCTGAGGCCCTCGGCTTACGCGGCCGGGCTGCGGTAGCCCAGGGGCGAGTTGCCTACCAGAGCTTCGGCGAGGCGTTTAGCGGACCGCGCTGGGAGGCCCTCGAAGCCCGGGGCGCACGGAAGCAGCGCCCACTCTGGGCTTCAACGTCGACAAAGAACCCCGACTACCCGGACACCCTCTATGTCGACGCGCTGATCGGACCGGACACCGTAAACACGCTTCCCGACGCCACCCTGGAGGCTTTCATGGATCACGGCACGGTGGCCCGGACCGTGGACTGGGACGTGGCTGGTGCCCATTCGGACTTGGAGCGCATCGCCGCCGCGGGCGTCAACCTCGACGACGTGGCTCGGGTACTTGAAGAGGAAGGAGTATCGGCGTTCGCAAAGTCGTTCGAAGAGTTGTTGACCACCTTGGAGGAGAAGGCCCGCAGCCTCGGACCGGGCTAATCCCAGCATTCAGGCTTCAGGACTGGAAACCGCCTTTGGCTCGATCTGGTAGTTGCTGGCCACCGGGGCCTGGGCCGGTCGTTTGATGGCTGACCCTGGTTCGGCCTAAAAGCCCCGCTCACCGTCCGAGAGCAGGTAGGCCGCCTTCTCCACGGCTCTCCGGGCCCGGGTGAGACAACGCTCGTCGCCCTTCGCGTCCTCGTCCCCCTCCACCTCGGCCCTCAACCGATCGAGGGCCAGATCAGCTATCTCCTCAGCAATCCCCTCCAATCGTTGCCGCAGATCTTCGTAGTCAGTTCCCATCGGTCATCTCCTGCCCCCCAGTTGCCGCCAGCCCCTCAGCCACCACCTCCAGAGGATGCCTGACCTGGTAGCCGGCGGCTCCCAGATAGAAAGAACAGCCCGGGTTGGCGCTGACCACCACGGCCGCCCCCGACCGGGCCACCGCCCGGTCGATGGCGGCCACCTTCTGGTCCCGGACCTTTGCCGCCAGATCGGGTTGCAGCACGGCGAACGCCCCCCCGGCCCCACAGCAAAGACCTTCGTCATCAAGTTCCACCACCGGAACGAACGGCGCCAGAACGGCCCTCATGGCACCATCGACCCGCTGAACATGCCGAAGGTGGCAGGGGTCCTGGATGATGACTGGCTCACTTCGGCCACCGACTGGTGTAAGCCGGTCCAGGCGCTCAACCAGCCACTCGTGCACATCGGCCACCCGGGCCGAGAAGGCGTGGGCCTCCTCGGTGCCGAGCAGGTCGCCGTACTCCTTGAGCATGGCTCCGCAGCCGGCCGAGTCGGCTAAGACCTGCTGGTCACCGGGGAGCGCGGCCATCACCCGGTGGGCCAGACTTCGAGCCTCCTCTCGGAGGCCCGCATGTACGTGGAGGGCCCCACAGCAACCGGCTGCTGTACCCGAGCGCCCCACCCTGGCCCCGGTCGCTTCCAGCACCCTTTGCGCGGCGTCGTGGACATGGGGTGTCCAAGTGTCCATCACACACCCGGTGAACAGCACCACATCGACCTCGGCCGGCGCAGGCCTCCGGGGAAGCCGGAGGGGAAGGCGACCCGGGAGGAAGCCTGAGGACCGGAAGAACCCCATCCGCTGCGCTAGGGCCAGAAGACGGGTTCCGAGGCGGAGCATCTGTGGTCGTCCCAGCACCCTGAGCCCGAGTCGGAGTCGGAGTGGTAGTCGGCGGGTACCGGAGTTGAAGGCCTGCGTGTCGGCCATCAACTCACCGAAGGGAACCCCTGACGGGCAGGCCGGCTCGCAACCACGGCACTGGATGCAGGTATCCATCGCCGCCAACCATTCAGCGTTCGGTTCGGCCAGACCCGATTCGACAATCCGCATCAGGGCGATCCGTCCCCTCGGGGACCGGCGCTCGTCCCCGGTCGCCCGGTAGGTCGGACAGTGGGGCAGGCACAGCCCACAGCTCACACAGGCGGACAGTGCGTCGTCCCGCAAGCCGATTCTCCCCGTGGTGGACGACCGGGCGATCACGCGGCCTCCCGATAGGGGTCACGTCCCGGGTTGAGCCGACCCGTCGGATCGAATGACACCTTTACCCGGCCCGCTAGCCGGGCCACCGCCGGATCGACGAGCGGAAGGTCAGCCGGTAAGGGTTGGTGGAGGACGCCCGTTCCGATCTCTAACACCGCCCCCTCGGGAACATTCCCCGCCCATCTGGCTCGGAAGGGAGGAAGGACGGGTGACCCACCGACCTCTCGGAAACCGAGGCGCCTCAGGATTGATACCTCCTCGACGACGTCCACCTGGTACCCCTCGAGGCAAACGCTGGTGGTCGTGCCGTCCCACAGCACGCAAGACGGGCGGTAGCACGCCGCAGCCACCTCATCAGGTTCAACCTCGCCCTCTAGCCACATGGCGTGCTCCGGGGCAGGCCGGGTGCGCAAAAGCACCTCCCCCATCAGGGCCAGCGTGCCCAGTGATCCGACTAGTAGACGGCATAGGTCGTAGCCGGTCACATTCTTGACGGTGGGCCCTCCGGCAGTGAAGGTTCGACCGTTGGCTCCGACGCAGTTGGCCTCCAGGAGCGCATCAGTCAAGGCCCCGACCCGGGCCCGGCGAAGGCTGCTGTGGCCCACGGCCAGCACCCCGCCCACCGTGCACCCGTCGGGACCGTCAAGGGTGGTCTCCTGGCCGGTAGGCCGGAGGACCTCCCGAAGGTCTCCCAGGGGTGTCCCCGCCCCGACGCTCACAATCATCTCGGCCGGGTCGTGCCGTTTGACCCCCGATGGGGCAACCACCTCCCGGGTCCCCGGCCGGGGCAGCCCTCCGACAGCCCATCGGGTTCCTCCACCCCGTACGCACACCGCCCCAGACTCCCCCACAGCGTCCCGGAATGTGTCCAAGGCGTTCATACCCAGACCCCGTCGGGGACGACGTCGAGGGCGTTGACGTCTCCACAACTGGCCCCCGTGGGGAGCACCTTGAGAGGATTGGCAATCCCGTCGGGGTCGAACGCTCGACGGAGCGCATCCTGGGCAGCCAGGTCCTCCGGACTGAACTGCAGCGACATGAAACGCCTCTTCTCCAGTCCGATGCCGTGTTCACCGGACAGCACACCACCGGCGGCTAGTGAGGCCCGTACAATCTCCTCCCCGGCAGCCAGGACCCTCTCCATGACCCCGGGCTCCCGGGAGTCGAACAGCAGGAGGGGGTGGAGGTTTCCGTCACCAGCGTGGAAGACGTTCATAACCAGCAGGTCGTGGCGCTCAGCGATGGCATAAACCTCGTCGAGGACGCCGGCCAACTTCGTTCGGGGGATCACCGTGTCGTGCAGGTAGTAGTCGGGACGTATGTTGGCGATCGCCCCAAAGGCACTCTTGCGCCCCTTCCAGATTCGGTCTCGTTCGGCGTCATCGGCGGCCAGGCGAACCGTCCTGGCACCCCCTTGCGAACCGATTCGGGTCACAAGGCCCACCTCGTGGGCCACTCCTCCGGGAAGGCCATCCAACTCCACGATCAGAACCGCCGCAGCGTCGAGCGGGTAACCAGCGTGGACAAAGGGTTCCACCGCCTCCACGACCCGCCGGTCCATCAACTCCAGGGCTGCCGGCAGGACTCCAGCAGCGATGATGGCGCTCACGGTGGTCGCCGCATCAGCCACCTCGACGAAGTCCAGCAACAGTGTGGCCACTTTCGGAGGATCCTGAGTCAAGCGCACGGCGATCTTGGTGGCCACGCCGAGAGTGCCTTCCCCACCGACGAACGCCCCTCGTAGGTCGAGGCCCACCGAGTCACCCTGCTCCTCACCGAGCACCACAACGGTTCCGTCCGAGAGAACCACCTCGACGGCAGCCACATGGGCACTGGTCACCCCGTAGGCCAGACAGTGGGGACCACCCGAATTGTTGGCCACGTTGCCGCCAATGGTGCACGCCTGCTGGCTGGACGGGTCCGGAGCGAAGTGGAGACCGCTCCCGGCCAGGTGATGAGCCAGATCAAGGTTGACTACACCGGGTTCCACCCAGGCCACTCGCCGTCCGCGGTCGACCTCGAGGATCTGGTTCATCCGGGTAGTCACGATCATCACCGGGTCGTCACAGGGCACCGAACCGCCGGTCAGACCGGTACCGGCCCCCCGGGGCACGAAGGCGCGACCGTGCGCCCGGGCAGCCTGGACACAACCGACGACCTCACCGGTGGTCTCAGGAAAGCAAACAGGCCCCGCCCGGCCACCCTCAATGACCGAGCCGTCGCGGCTGTAGAGCCGCCGAGCCGCCGAGCCGTCGGTGACCCGGTCCGGGCCGAGGACCTCCACTAGATCCCTCAGAAGCGGATCAGACGGTTCCCGTCGCCTCTTCCACACCACGCCAGTCTGGCCCGTGTGGTAGGTGGTCCCGTGATCCGGCCGGTCGGCATAGTTCCTATCTGAGGAGAGTGGCTTCCGAAGCGGTAGGAAAGACTCAGTGAAGCGTCTAACCAGGATCCTCAAACGGGGCAACACCCCGGTTCTGGTCCTGGCGATCGCCACCGGCGCACTGGTGGCCCTCGTCGTAGCGGGCTTCGAGGTCCTCACCGATCGGGTACTTCTCGATCGCCTCGGAGAGCGGCCACTCTGGCAGATTGCGCTGGCGCCAGCTGTCGGACTAAGTGCCGCCGCAGTAATTCTGCGGGTCCTAGGCCGGGGAACGGCATCGGCGACCTCCGACGAGTTCGTGCGGGCCTTCCACCAGCGCACCCCTCGCCTTCCGCTGCGCGAACTCCCAGCCAAGCTCTTGGCCGGCGTGGCCACCATCGGCTTAGGTGGCGCTCTCGGTCTCGAGGGCCCGTCAATCTACGCCGGTTCGGCTACCGGCCTCGCCGTCTCCGAGCGCTTCCGCCAGTGGTTGCGGCGCGAGGACGTACAGGTCCTCCTCACCGCAGGAGCGGCGGCCGGGGTGGCCGCGGTTTTCAAAGCTCCGGCCACCGGGGTCCTCTTCGCCCTCGAAGCCCCCTACCGAGACGACGTCAACCGGCGGGCCCTCCTCCCCTCCCTCCTTGCCGCGGCCACCAGCTACGTCGTCTACATCAACATGGTCGGAGCCGAGGCGGTGGTGCCGTTCCTCAACGACCCGGGGATCCGCCTGGGGGTCGATCTCACCAATATCCACCTGGCCAACGACAGCACCTTGGCTCTCTTCGACGCCTCCAAACTGGCTGACTTCTTCACCGGCGTGCAAGCGGGCGATCTGGTGGGTGCCCTGATCCTCGGGGTTCTGGCCGGGCTCGGCGGCCGCTCCATGGCCTGGCTGGTCCGCTGGTCGAAGGGGCAGGCCAGGCAGACATCATTCGTACCCCGGGTGCTGGTCGGGGGCGCGCTCCTGGCCGGCCTGGCCGTAGCCGCCGAGGCGGCTTTCGGTACACCACTCACCATTGGTCCCGGAATGGAGGCCATGGAATGGGTGGTCGAACCGGACCGGGGACTCGGCCTGATTGCCCTCCTGTTCGGTTTCCGGATGGCCGCGACACTGGTCACCCTGGGCTCAGGCGGGGTTGGCGGCCTGTTCATCCCGCTCGCCGTCCAGGGGGTGATCCTCGGCCAGTTCACCGGGATCGCCCTTGGAACCGACCGACCCGGCCTCTACCCCACCCTCGGCCTAGCCGCGTTCCTGGGTGCCGGCTATCGGGCCCCAATATCGGCGGTGATGTTCGTGGCCGAATCAACCGGCGGCTCGTTCGTGGTCCCAGCGCTGGTCGCTGCGGCCCTCAGCCAGGTGGTCGCCGGGAAGTCCTCTGTGGCCGAACACCAACAGAGCGTGCGCCTCGGACACCTCGAGCGACGGTTCACCCTCCCTATAACCTCCGCCCTAACCACCGACGTCCTTACCGTGCCTCCCGATGCGACGGCGGCCGAGTTCGTCTATGCCCACGTGCTGGGACGTCGGGAGCGTTCCGTGCCCGTCGTTGACGGTGGTACCTATGTGGGGATGATCAGCCTCTCAGAGGTTTCGGCCATCGAACGCTCGACATGGGATACCACCCCGGTCGCTGAACTTCTCCAGACCGGTCTGCCCGCCGCGCGGCCCTCCTGGTCTCTTCGTGACGCCGTCGTGGCCATGGAGGACGTCCACGTCGATGTCCTCGCCGTCGTCGACGCCGAGGGGGCGTTCATCGGCATCATTCGGGCCGACGACATCCTGAAATTGGACGAAATCCTCGAAGAGACCGGCGGCTGACCAACCGGGCCGCGAGGGTCAGCCTCAACCGGTCTGGTCGGCTTCCTCGGCGAGTTCGTCCTCGGATTCGGAGTCTTGGAGCAACCCGCCCTTGGAGTCGGTGTCTTCGAGGTCCGCTTCCTCCGGATTCTCGTCGCCCGGAAACTCCTCGGCCCAAGCCTCGAAGGCCGGCGAATAACCCTCCTCGCCGGTCGGTCCGTCTCTGGTTTCGAGGCTGTCGAAGATCTCGGCGATGTCGAGGTCCTGGTTGCGCTTGAGCGCACGCGCCTCCTCGTAGCGGCGGTGTCTACCTTTCTTCACCTCTAAAACTCCCCGTTCGCGGAACGGACGATCGCTCAGCCTACCGAATAGGGAATCCCCGCCCGCTTCGGACCGATCAGCCCTGACGGTCCTCAAGCAGCAAGCCACCGTGACCGTCAAAGGCCAGGGCGGCCCGTCCTGCCAAAAGATCCCCTGCTGCCGAGCCGACCAGATCCTGCCTCCACCCGATCCCCATCCGGGCTTCCTCGTCGCCCCGGACTAGGGCCTCGATGTCGGCCCGGGTTCCGATCAACGCCGGATCCATCTCCACATCACGCGCCAGCTGGGCTAACCAGGCCGACACCAGTGTCACCGCGGCGCGTATGTCCTTGCGTCGATCCGCACCCGATGATGTCGGCTCCTTGATCGGCGGAAGTTGGTCGGCCCGAGCTACGGCGTCCAGGATCCCCTCTTTCGCCCGGTGGCCGAGATGCCGCTTTTCGACTCCGCGAATCCTGGCAAGGTCCTCGGGCGTCGTCGGCGCCCGTTGGGCGATCGCCACTACGGCCAGGTCCGACAGCACATGACGGACGGGAATGTCAACCTCGGCAGCCCTGGCCTCCCGCCATGCGGCGACGGCCCGGGCTACGTCACGGGAACGACCTTTCAACTTGCGTACCTCCTTGACACGCAGCCAGGCGTCCTCCGGCCGCCGGCGGCGG
>JAKUSA010000064.1 GCA_022449565.1 Acidimicrobiales bacterium
AGGACAGCCCCGAGCTTTTGGGCCTGGGCGGGCGACAGTCCGTATGCGTCGGCTACCCGGGCCAGGGCCACCCGTTCTGTTGGCGTCCACTCGGTGACCTCGACTATCGAGCCGCGGACGTCAGGGACTGAATCTTCGGACAGGGGGGTGACGTCGCCGCCGTTGATTCGGCGCAGGAAGTCCAAGGCGTGTACCCCGAAGACCTGCAGGTCCCGGACCGTGGTGCCTTGCCGGGCCGCGGCGTCGGCCAGCGCGGCATACTCTCCAGTCGTGTAGGCGACTAGCACCTCGTCGGGGGAGCCGTGGTCTGGGTCGAGGCAGCCCTTGCCGGTGCCGGTGCCGGTCATGACGCCGTCGACGAACGCGGGTCTGAATCCGGAACCCGGGCTGTCGGTGGTGAGGAATCGGTCGATGGCTCGGGCCAAAGCCTCAGCCTCGTTCTCCTGAACCTCAGGAAGGGCCAGTAGTTGGGCCTCCGCCGGGTTCGAGAGGTAGCCGGCCTCGCTGATCGCAGCTGGGACACTCGGGGTGTAGCGCAGAACGCCGTAGGCGTCGAGGCCCGGTTCCTTGAGCCGCGTGGATGCCCCCCGGTGGACGGTGGCCACCCACGGCACCCAGTAGTTCTCGAACGCCGCGCTGATCTCCTCAAAGAGGAGGCCCGCCAGGCGGCGCGACTCGGTGCTGTCTACCTGGTGGAAGGTTTCGGTTCCGGGGTCGTTGGACCGTCGGAGCGCTCCACCATTGTGGTGGATCGACACGAAGG
Source organism: Acidimicrobiales bacterium (assembly GCA_022449565.1). Classification (GTDB taxonomy): domain Bacteria; phylum Actinomycetota; class Acidimicrobiia; order Acidimicrobiales; family MedAcidi-G1; genus JAKUSA01. The sequence continues at coordinate 764 of JAKUSA010000064.1, forward strand.
CTCGGGGCGACAGGGCGTTTGCTATGGCGGCCCGTTGGCGGATCGGCATGTGAAGGTCGTTCCGTCTGGTCAACTCAACTGAATGGCCGAGAGCCTCTAGTTCCTGCTCAGCGAGGAGGGCGACGGCCAAGTTCAAGTCGCGCTCCACAAGACCGTTGGTGCCCACCGAGCCGGTCTCCGGCCCTCCGTGGCCGGGGTCAAGGACCACGTCTACTCGGTCCAAGTACCGGCCTTCCTCGTAGACGATCTCGACAGCACATGGGGTGGTCACGATGCGACCGCCCGGGAGCTCCTCGACGATCGGGAAAATGACACCGTTCCCGTCGACGAGGGCGCCCTTACCGATCGAAGCGGCCGGAGGCGCTGGGTCGGACGCTTCCGACGCGTTGGCCGGCTCCGGGACGAGACCCACCACTAGGGCCATGGCGGCTACGACGGCGGTGGTGCGAGGCCAGATTCCGCCGTTCCATGGGAACACCGCGGCACCCTAGGACACCGGATAGCTGTCCCGGGGACTCAACCTCGGCGGTCGAGCGCAGTGACCGTCCGGATCTCTCTGGTCAGAACTGTTCCTCCTCGGTAGACCCGGTGAGGGCCAGCGTGGACGCCAGACCACCGGAGATGACGGTGGCGACGTCGTCGAAGTAGCCGGCCCCGACCTCCCGCTGGTGCCGGGTTGCCGTGTAGCCGTCGTCTTCCATCGAGAACTCTCGCTCCTGGAGCGCCACGTAGGCCGTCATGTCGTCCTCCGCGTAGGCCCGTGCCAATTCGAAGGCCGAGGCGTTGAGGGCGTGCCAACCGGCGAGGGTGATGAACTGGAACCGGTAGCCCAAGGCACCGAGCTCCTTCTGGAAGTTGGCAATCGTGTCGTCGTCCAGGTGACCTTTCCAGTTGAACGACGGCGAGCAGTTGTACGCCAACATCTTGTCGGGGAACTCGGCATGGATGGCCTCGGCGAACTTCCGGGCCTCGTCCAGGTCGGGGGTACTGGTCTCGCACCAGATCAGATCGCAATGGGGCGCGTAGGCAAGCCCCCGGCTGATCGGTGTCTGCATGCCGGGCGTCGTGTGGAAAAAGCCCTCCGGGGTCCGCTCCCCGGTCAGGAACTGCTTGTCGCGGTCGTCGACGTCGCTGGTGATGAGGGTGGCGCCGAGTGCGTCGGTGCGGGCCACCATGACCGTCGGGACGCCGAGCACATCAGCGGCCAGGCGAGCTGCGGTGAGGGTGCGGATGTGCTGCTGGGTGGGGACGAGAACCTTGCCGCCCATGTGTCCACACTTCTTCTCCGACGACAACTGATCCTCGAAGTGCACCCCTGCCGCGCCGGCCCGCAACATACGCTTGGTGAGCTCGTAGACGTTGAGCGGCCCACCAAAACCGGCCTCGGCGTCAGCGACGATCGGGACCATCCAGTCGCGCACCGTCTTACCGTCGTTCTCCGCCCATTCGATCTGGTCGGCTCTCCGCAGGGCGTTGTTGATCCGTTCTACGACCACCGGTACCGAATTGACCGGGTAGAGGCTCTGGTCCGGGTAAACCTGGTTAGCCAGGTTGGCGTCGCCGGCTACCTGCCACCCGGAGAGGTAGATGGCCGGTAGGCCGGCCTTGACGTACTGGATGGCCTGACCACCGGTCATCGCTCCCAGGGCGTGGACGTAGTCCATGGAGTGCAGCCGCTCCCAGAGCACTTCGGCGCCATGGCGGGCCAGTGAACACTCGGAGTTGATCGACCCGCGCAAACGCACCACATCCTCGGCCGAGTAGTCGCGACGGATGCCCAGCCATCGGGGATTTGACGCCCAGTCGCTTTCTAGGTCCTCGACCTGCTGTTGGAAACTGTCTCGCATTGTTGTCACTCTCGTCTTTCTGATTCGTCCGGCCCAGGGCCGGGTGGTCGATCGCTCAGGGCAGCAGTTCGTATGCGGGCAGGGTAAGGAACTCTACGAAGTCCGGGCCGAGGGCCACCTGTTCGAAGACCTGACGGGCCTCATCGTAGGGAAGAGCGCTGAAGGCTTCGCCGCCGAGTTCGTCGGCGATCACCTCGAGTTGCAAGTCGATGACCCCCCTCACGAGGTCCGCCGTTACCGTGCGCCCGTCGGCGAGTTGACGGCCGTGGTGGACCCACTGCCACACCTGGGCTCGGCTGATCTCGGCGGTTGCCGCGTCCTCCATGAGGTTGTTTATTGCCGCCGCTCCTACACCATTCAACCACGACGCGATGTACCGCAGGCCCACGTAGACGTTGGTACGGAGGCCCTCGATGGTGACGTCGCCGCCGGTGAGGTCCACGGCGAGGAGATTGTCGGCGGAAGGAACCACGTAGGGTCGTTGGCGTTCGATCTGGTTGGGGGCCCCGCCAAGGACGGTGTCGAACTCGGTGCGGGCCACCGGGATCAGGTCAGGGTGTGCGACCCAGGTGCCGTCGCAGCCGTCGTTTGCTTCACGGCGCTTGTCCTCGGTGACCATTCGGAGCGCGGCAGCCGTTACTACCGGGTCTCGACGGTTCGGGATGAACGCGCTCATCCCACCGATGGCATGAGCTCCCCGGCGGTGGCAGGTAGCAATCATCAACTCGGTGTAAGACCGCATGAACGGCACGGTCATGGTGACGTCTGACCGGTCAGGGAGCACAAAGTCGGGGGAGTCGGCGAAGGTTTTGGCCACGCTGAAGATGTAGTCCCACCGTCCGGCGTTCAACCCGGCAGAGTGGTCGCGGAGTTCGAAGAGGATTTCATCCATCTCGAAGGCGGCGAGGATCGTCTCGATGAGTACTGTTGCCCTGATCGAACCACGGGGGATGTCCAGGGCGTCTTGAGTGTGGCAGAACACGTCGTTCCAGAGGCGTGCTTCGAGGTGGCTCTCCAGTTTGGGGAGGTAGAAGTAGGGACCGGTGCCCCGGTCGAGGGACTCCCGGGCCGTATGAAAGGCCACCAGGCCGAAGTCGACGAGGCTCGCAGGAGCTGACTCGCCGTCGACGATCACGTGGCGTTCGAGGAGGTGCCATCCCCGGGGCCTCACCATCAGGGTCGCCACGTCGTCGTTGAGTCGGTAGTACTTACCGTCGCGGTGGAGGAACAGGTCGCGGTAGGCGGCGTCGCGGATATTGACCTGTCCTGTTACCACGTTGTCCCAGGTGGGACTGGTGGCGTCCTCGCAGTCGGCCATGAACACCCGGGCCCCCGAGTTGAGGGCGTTGATCATCATCTTCCGCTCAGTGGGTCCGGTGATCTCTACTCGGCGGTCGGAGAGATCCTTGGGCGGTGCCGTGACAGTCCAGTCTCCCGACCGGATGTCGAGAGTCTCAGGCAGGAAGTCGGGTCGGCGGCCGGCGGCGAAGTCGGCCCGGCGGTCGACCCGAGCACGGAGGAGACGCTTCCTCTCCTCCCGGAAGCAACGGACCAGGTCGGCGACAAACCGGCAGGCGTCGGGTGTGAACACCTCCTCGCCCATGGGGTGTTCGCTGATCTCGATGGAGTCCATTGGAGGGTCGGCGACCGTTCGTCTCGTCAGGTGTCCGTTCAACGAGTATTTACACAACTCCTTTAAGATCGAACGGTCAGAGGATCCAGAAGTTTCGTCGACGTCACGAAAAATCGAAAAAAGTGGCATAATTTCATTCCCGGTGGCCGGTTGGGTTCACGGAAATAGCCGTCGGGACACCCGGGGCAGGAGTTAAGGACATGGCAGGACAGGACGGGGACGCCTTCGATGCAGTGGTCTTCGGACACCGCCTTAGGCACCACCGACGTCGCGCCAAACTGACCCTGTCCAAACTCGGGAAACAAGTCGGTCGCCCGGCCAGCTACCTGTCGCAACTCGAGAACGGGCGGATCGAGCCGAAACTGAGCCTGGTGGCTGACTTGGCTGGAGCCGTGGGCTGTACCACCTTCGACCTGCTAGATCTCTCCCCGCCGAGCCGTCGGGCCGAGATGGAGATCGAGTTGCGCCGGCTCCAGGACGGGCCATGGCGTGAGGCGCTCGACCTTGCGGAGATCCGACCGGGGGCGAGACTGGACGATGAGGTCCTTGAGACTCTGGTCAGCCTTTACCGAGCTATGCCCGACCTGGCGGTCAGCCGGACCGGTTTGGCCAACCTGGAGGCTGGCAACCGGGCTCGGGGTGCCAACCTGGCCCTCCGAACCGAGATGCGTCGCCGCGACAACTATTACCCGGCTATCGAGGAGGTCGCCGCACGGAGTCTTGACGCAGCCGGGTACACCGGCGAAGGACCGTTGACGGACCGACACCTGACTGACATGGCCATTAACCTCGGGTTCACCGTGGAGCGGGTGAAGGGCATTCCGATCACCGCTCGTTCGGTGACTGACACGCGGCGGCGAGTCATTTACCTTCCGCAGCGGGACGACCTGACGGTACGGGCCGCCCGTTCGGTCCTGCTTCAGACCCTCGGTCACTTCGTCCTCGAACACGCCGAGACCACAGACTTCGAGGACTACCTCCGCCAACGGATTGAGTCGAACTATTTCGCTGCCGCCGTTCTCATCCCGGAGGGGCCGGCCATGGAGTTCCTCTCGGCGGCCCGGGAGGCTGATGACCTGGCCATCGAGGACCTTAAGGAGCGCTATTACGTCTCCTACGAACTGGCGGCCCATCGGTTCACCAACCTGGCCACCGCCCGGCTCGACATCCCAGTGCACTTTGTACGGACCGACCCGCAGGGTCGGATCACCAAGGCCTACGAAAACGATGGCATCGCCTTCCCCTGCGACGCTGACGGTTCCCTGGAAGGGGCCCGGTTGAACCGCAACTGGGGGGCACGCCAGGCGTGGGCCGGTTCGGACGTACTCCACCATCAGTTCACCGAGACAGACCGCGGGGAGTATTGGTGCGTCACCTACGTAGAAAACACCAGCGAGGGCACTCCGTACGCCGTCACCCTCGGTTGCCGGGCTACTGACGCCCGTTGGTTCCGGGGGTGCGAGACGATGCGCCGGGTAGACGGCCGGAGCGATACCGAACAAGCCAACCCGGAGATGGTCGGACGGTGGGATGGCGTCGCCTGGCCATCGGCTGCCGAGCGGAGTTTCGTGCTTACCGCCCTGCCTCCCGCCTACCGGGACTTCACCCCGTTCCCGGGGGTTGACCTGCTCGATGTCTACCGGTTCTTGGACCGGCAGAACGGCCTGGGCTAGCCGGGCCGGTCAATCGGTAGACGTTCAACGCTTGGGGAAGGACTTGCCCTGCGCGGCCCTGGCTCGGATGGAGGCCACGAACTGGGTCAGATCCAGTCGCCGGCCCTCCCAGACCACGCCGGTGTGGGTGACAAAGCGTTCACCGTCCCAACGGTGGAGTTGGTAGCCGGGGGGCTCGTCGACCGCGGAACCTCGATCCGGGTGCAGATCTAGACCAAGTTGGTTTCCGGTCGACGGACACACCGAGATAAGGGTGCTGCCCACCGTGGTCTGTACGGTCCGGTGGAGGTGCCCGGCGACGAGCAACCTGACCTGCGGGTGGGTGGCGATCACGGCGCGCATGCGCTCCGCTCCCGCCAGTCCTGACACGTCCATGAAGGTGATCCCGGAGGTGAACGGCGGAAAGTGGGTGAAAACCAGTGTCGGTCGGTCCGGCCGGGCGGCCAGGGTGGAGTCCAGCCACTCTTCGTGGGCGTCGTCGAAGCGGCCGTCGTGGTGACCGGGAAGCGAGGTGTCGAGCCCGACCAGACGCACCGCGTGCTCGTCGACCACGTAGCTGCAGTGGCCGTCAGCGGTGCTGTCGGGAAGCCGGTCGGCGAACGCGGATCGGAACAACGGCCCGTCGTCGTGGTTGCCGGGTAAGGGCAGAAGCCGGTCGGCGATTGGAGCCAGCAGGTCCGCCAGGAGGGAATACTCGGTCCGGGTGCCTTCATCGGTGAGATCGCCAGTGGCTAGCACCACATCGGGAGCGGGATCGAGAGCGACCAGGTGTTCGACCGTGGCGGCCAGGCAGGCCGAGGTGTCAACGAGCTCGCCGAACATGCCTGGTTCCTCCCGGATATGGCAGTCGGAGATCTGGGCCACAAGCACGCCCGTGAGGATAGAGGGAGTGGGGTCCGGGTCCCTTCCTGGCAACCGCAAGAGCGGGCGAGGAGAATCGAACTCCCATCATCAGCTTGGAAGGCTGAGGTTCTAGCCGTTGAACTACGCCCGCGATCTGATCCGATCGTAGCGGTGGACTGCTCTGTCGAATCGCATGTGGGAAGTGCCAAAATCCGGATCAAGCGGTTGGAGGCCGCCGGTACACTCCCGGACCTGTGGACTCAACAGTCGAGACCCTGGACGGCGATCGGGTCAGGTTGAGCGTCGCCGTTGACGCCGACGAGTTTGAGGTGGCCGTTGACGCGGCCTTCCGTCGGATCGGCCAAGGTCTCCGGCTCCCCGGCTTCCGCCCTGGGAAGGCACCCCGCCGAGTCCTCGAGGCGCGTATTGGGCTGGAAGCCGGTCGCCAGGAGGCCTTAGAGCACGCTCTACCCGACTACTACGGGCGGGCCCTTGTCCACCATGAGGTCGATGCCATCGGCCGTCCCGAGATCAGGATCACCGGCGGGGCGGATAGTGGTTCGGTGACCTTCGATGCCGTGATCCCGGTGCGGCCGCAATTGTCGATCAGCGGTCACCGCAACCTCCGCTTGGAGATCATGTCGCCCGAGGTGAGCAACGAGGAGGTTGAGGCACAAGTCGACGCGCTCCGCTCTCAGTTGGCCACCCTTGAGGCAGTAGAACGCCCTGCCGCCCAAGGCGATCTGGTGACCATCGACGTCGAAGGGGTCCGCGGCGGCGAACCGGTGCCCGGCCTGACTGCTACCGAGTATCTCTACGAGGTCGGAAGTGGAACGGTGGCACCCGATCTCGACGACTACCTCAACGGTGCCTCGGTCGGCGACGATCTCGAATTCGAAGACGACTATCGTGACGGGGAGGGTCGGGTTTCCTTTTCGGTTTCGGTGAAGGCCGTCCAGACCCGGTTGCTTCCCGAACTGGACGATGAGCTCGCCGCCGAGGTCTCCCAGTTCTCCACAGCCGAAGCCCTGGTGTCTGACCTGCGCGACCGAATCGGTCATGCCAAGCGGCACCAGGTGGGAATGCTGGCCCGCGACGCAGCGGCCCGAGCTGTGGCCGACCTCGTCACTATCGAAGTCCCTCCTGACCTAGTGGAGTCGGAGATTGATGAACGGATCCGGGACCTGGACGCCCGTCTCCGATCTCAGGGACTGGACCTAGAGCGTTATCTAGAGGCCACCGGCCGGGAGCCTGACGAGATCCGGGAGGAGTTTCGGGAAGCCGCCGAGGTGGCGGCCCGGGTCGACCTGGGACTGCGGGCCGTCGCCTACGTCGAGTACCTCGACGAGAATGACGGGCGACTCGACTCCTACCTGGATGCCATGGCCGTCCAGACCGGGCTGGATGTCGAAGAGGTTCGAGCCCGGCTCGCCGATTCGGGCCGCATGCTCGGGGTCCGGGCCGACGTCTCGAAGCGGGCGGCCCTGGAATGGTTGTTGGACAGTGCCGATATCGTCGATGAGGCCGGTAACCCGGTGGATCGAGGGCTACTGGAACCGCCCGAACCAGTCATCCCCGAAGAGGTGGTCGCGGTGGACGAGACTGATGGGGTCGACGCCGACAACAATGGCGGCACGGGTGTCGACCGGGAAGACGGGGAACCAGCAGGAGACGAGGAAGAGGACGCGTGATGCCACTCGCCGATCTGACAGTGAGTAACTACCTGGTCCCCACGGTGGTTGAGCAGACCAATCGAGGGGAGCGGGCCTTCGATCTCTACTCGCGCCTACTCAAGGAGAACATCGTCTTCCTGGGCACACCTATCGACGACACAGTGGCCAACCTGATTTGCGCCCAGTTGCTCCATCTCGAGTCCGAGAACCCGGATCGTGACATCAGTCTCTACATCAACTCGCCGGGAGGGGACATCAACTCCCTCTTCGCCATTTACGACACGATGCAGTACATCAAGCCGGATCTCACCACCATCTGCTTCGGGCAGGCCGCATCGGCTGCCGCCGTGTTGCTAGCTGCTGGGACCAAAGGCAAGCGCCTTGCCCTACCACATTCGAGGATCCTCATCCACCAGCCGTACGCGGGCGCCGAGGGTCAGGTCTCGGACATCGAGTTGGCTTCCCGGGAGATCCAGAGGCTCAAGACCCAACTGGAGGAGATAATTGCCCACCACACGGGGCAGTCCGCCGAAAAGGTCCATAACGACACCGACCGCGACTTTGTCATGACCGCCGCCGAGGCCAGGGACTACGGCATTATTGACGAGGTCATCGACTCGCGCACTCTGGCTGACACCGGACCGATCGTTGCGGTCAAGTAGGGCACGGGCAGAGGAAGAGACGGAGCGAGGAGAAGGGAAGCGGTCATGGCCAAGTTTGGAGAGGGCGGTGAGCTGCTGAAGTGTTCCTTCTGCGGCAAGACCCAGAAGCAGGTCAAGAAGCTCATCGCCGGTCCCGGCGTTTATATCTGCGATGAGTGCATCGACCTCTGCAACGAGATCATTGAAGAGGAGTTAGCGGAACCCGGCGACCTCACGATGGACGAGCTGCCTCGTCCCCGAGAGATTTTCGCCTTTCTCGACGACTACATCGTCGGCCAGGACCAGGCCAAGAAGATCCTTTCGGTTGCTGTCTACAACCACTACAAGAGGGTCGAGGGCGTGCGCGGTGCCGCCGAGGACGTCGAAGTGGCGAAATCCAACATTCTCCTCATCGGACCGACCGGCTGCGGCAAGACGTTGATGGCCCAGACGCTGGCCCGGATGCTCAACGTGCCCTTCGCCATCGCCGATGCCACCGCCCTGACTGAGGCTGGATACGTCGGCGAGGATGTCGAGAACATCCTCCTCAAGCTCATCCAGGCCGCCGACTACGACATCAAGAAAGCCGAGACTGGAATCGTTTACATCGACGAGGTCGACAAGGTGGCCCGCAAGAGCGAGAACCCGTCGATCACCCGTGACGTCTCCGGTGAAGGCGTCCAGCAGGCGCTGCTCAAGATCCTTGAGGGGACCACAGCCGCTGTGCCACCTCAGGGCGGGCGCAAGCACCCTCACCAAGAGTTTCTCCAGATCG